>NZ_JAJEQN010000008.1:0-108387 GCF_020687335.1 Anthropogastromicrobium aceti | reverse complement strand
GTTTTTGCGGGTCCCAAGCTCAAAAACCTAATCGTGCAAGCACGAACGGCTTTTGGAGCTTTTGACCCTGGTATCATTTTATTTAAAACCAACGCATGATCTGCAGCATAGATACAGCTGCCGCTGCAACTGTTGCCGCTGTCAATGCAATATGATGAAGCCACTGAATAAACAGACCTGCACGAACCTGTCTGGCCACTTGGCTCATATCATGCTCAAACTGCTGCTTTAAGTTATATGTCTTAAAGCGATCCTGATCCATTCCGTCAATTGCAGTACGAACCGTATAATAAATTTCCAGATCCTCTCTGCAGCCGGAACATTCTTTTATATGCTTCAAAAAATGATCGGTCTCCTCCAATGAAAGAGCACCCTCCAAAAAAGGAACCATCATACGGTTCGCAGTTTTACAGTCCAAACAATCCCCTCTTTTCTGTCAGGCAATGACGTATTGCAAAAACGCCTCCATCTGGTCCTTTTCACTAAACTTAGCAATATACATCTGATCTCCCATGCCCTGTGCTAAAACAGCCGGCATACGGTCACTCATCGTGATATTTGCACGGTAACGGGACAAAATCTCATTGTGAGCATTCTTATGCGGATTACAATCGCGTCTTCCCACATATATGCAATAGAACTTATCTGCATACTCAGACAAAGTACAGCGATCAAACGCGATCATATCTGCCCAGATCTTATACACATTTGTACTGTTTGCATAATTAAGCATATCTGGTGTGAAACCGCCGCTTGGACGCATATTGACTTCAAGCGCAATTATTTCACCCTTGTTTGCAACACCCGGCATGTCCTTATTCAGACGGAAAAACTCAAAATGAATAAAACGGCTCTTTACATCAAATGCTTTTACGCATCGTCTTCCTGCATCGCGCACATCATCTGGCAGCTGCTTTTCTATGTAAAAATAAGCATCTGCCTTATTATTTACAATATCCATAATAGACACAGGAGTCACATTTCCAGATTCAAAAAGAACATCTCCCTTGCTGTTGATGATCGCATCATAGGAACAGATCGTACCATCTACATACGGTTCTGCTAAATATCCTTCTCTGTCTGTTTCTGCAAAAAATTGATCAAGCTCCTGATCATTTGAGATGCGATAAGTATTTTGTGCACCAACACCATTATCTGGCTTTACTACAATTGGATAGCCATACTTTGCTGCAAAAGAAAAGCAGCCCTCGCGAGAGCCAATTTTGTAGCACTCCACTGCCGGAACACCTGCCTTTTTGTAATATTCCTTCATGTGCTTCTTGGACTTAAAAGTCTCAATCTCATTTAGCTGAAAACCACTGGTGATATGAAAATCTGTGCGCAGTCTGGCATCCTGTGTCAGCCAATACTCATTATTGCTCTCAAGCCAATCAATACGGCCATATTTAAAAGTGAAATAAGCGACTGCGCGCATCATCTGATCATAGTTTTCCATGGACTCTACCTTATAATACTCGGTAAGTACATTTTTTAGGCTATATGGCAAGGAATCATAGGCACTGTCACCGATTCCTAAAACATTTACTCCGTTGTTCTTCAGCTCCGCACAAAAATGGTAATAGTTGGTTGGAAACTGAGGCGATATAAAAATAAAATTCATAAAGATGTCCTCCCAAAGTTGTTGCAGTTCACGCATAGTATACGTCAAACTTTTTCGATTTGCAAGTAATGATTCCTTTTGCCAATTCTGGAAGTTCTGGCTTAGTAATACCATACCAAAAGTCCTTTAGTCTTGCTGCCATCTCGCGAAACTCTCTGTACAATTGCCCGCGGTAAACAATATCGCTGTCTGCTGACACGCCATATGCATTAAGCCCCATACACTGCGCCAAATAAAGTGCGCGGTAAAGATGATAGCTTTGAGTCACAATTACAATTGTTGATCCCTTATTAAAAAATTCCAGACTGTGCACAATGGTATCATATGTATTTAAACCAGTATGATCCATATATACCTCATCTGCTTCAATTCCGCCTGACACTGCAAGTTTTTTCATAACGGATACTTCATCGTAATCTTCATTTAAATTATCTCCACTGACAAGCATTTTTTTAG
This sequence comes from Anthropogastromicrobium aceti, assembly GCF_020687335.1. Taxonomy (NCBI): domain Bacteria; kingdom Bacillati; phylum Bacillota; class Clostridia; order Lachnospirales; family Lachnospiraceae; genus Anthropogastromicrobium; species Anthropogastromicrobium aceti. The sequence goes on along the minus strand of NZ_JAJEQN010000008.1, from coordinate 106,310 downwards.
CAGAAGCTTCCTTATAAAAAGAAATCGCTGTCTGCATTCGATCATTCAACATTGGACTTGCTTCCTTATTTGGTCTTACTGCACAGCCCAAAACAACAACACCATCTGCTTTAAAATTTGCCCACTGATCTTTTTTTAAAATACGCCCTTTTGTCCCCCATACCATATAGACATTGATTGCTGCTGCCCCTATTGCTAAAACAATTATAACAATAACTATCAGGCAAAACAGCTGTCTGATTTTTGCGCGCATAAAATTTTCTCCTTTAATATTGACCAGTATCTTCATCCCAGTTTAAAAAGAGCCGGATTGCTCCGGCTCAAAGCTCAATTCTAATTAGAACGTTTTATTTTGTTCCGAAGATACGGTCGCCTGCATCGCCAAGACCTGGGCAAATGTATGCATTCTCATTCAGCTCGCGATCTACATGTCCAACATACAGCTGAATGTCTGGATGTGCCTTCATTAGTCTTTCGATACCTTCTGGTGCTGCGATTACGCACATAAACTTAATCTTCTTTCCACCATGCTGCTTAATAAAATTAACTGCCTCAACTGCTGATCCGCCAGTTGCAAGCATCGGATCTACAACAACTATAGTTCTCTGCTCGATTGGTGACGGCAACTTACAGTAATACTCATGCGGCTCGTGTGTAACCTCATCACGATACAGACCAATATGACCAATCTTTGCACTAGGAGTAAGTGCGGTAATACCGCTTACCATTCCCAAACCAGCTCTTAAAACAGGAACAATTGCTAACTTCTTTCCTGCAATCATAGGTGTCATACATGTTTCGATAGGTGTCTCAATCTCTACATCCTCAAGCGGCAGATCACTCAATGCCTCATATCCCATCAGCATTGCAATCTCCTCAATAAGCTTACGGAACTCATTTGTTCCTGTATTTTTATTTCTCAGCATAGAAATTTTATGCTGAACCAGCGGGTGGCTATTTACGTATACATTACTATACTCTTTATACATTTTTTCTTCCTTTCTGAGTTTTATCTCACGTTTCTTTGGCTATCATATCATTCTTTTATATTTTCTTCAACTATTTTCAAAAAAATGCTTGCTTTTTTTTGAAAAGCATGGTATTATTTACATGTTGTCAGCCGGTGTGGCGGAATGGCAGACGCACGTGACTCAAAATCACGCGGAGCGATCCGTGCCGGTTCGAGTCCGGCCACCGGCATCAAAAAGGTGTTCATGAGTAGTTTTACTTGTGAACACTTTTTTTTATTACATTTAACATAACGATTAGTATCACTTAAGCAATAACTTTCTTAATTTTGTGGAGGTATACGTAAATATGATATTAAAACCCAAAATACTAAAAAATGTAAAAGATGTTGAATATATGGATGACTTCGATGACTGGTATATCTTTAAAGAAAATTCGTCAGACTACGCAGAGCTTCCGAAAAATATGATTTTCTACGGTCCACCTGGAACTGGCAAAACATATCACACTCTCCTCTATGCTGTTGCAGTCATTGAGGAAAAGTCATTATCAGATATTGTGAATGAACCTTTAGAGGATATAATAAAACGCTATCATCACTATAAGGCAGATGGGCTAATTGAATTTACCACATTCCATCAATCATACAGCTACGAAGAATTTATCGAAGGCATTCGTCCCGTAATGACTAGTGACAGCGATAATGTGATTTCTGATGTTAAATATAAAGTCTCCTCTGGCCTTTTCAAGAATTTCTGTGACCGCGCAAAGCAATCGATTCAAACTAATCACGTTTTTATTATTGATGAGATAAACCGCGGCAATATTGCAAAGATTTTTGGTGAGCTTATCACGCTGATTGAGCCTTCAAAACGAATTGGGCAGCTGGAAGGAACTTATACTCGACTTCCATATTCAAAAGAGTCTTTCGGTGTTCCTGACAACATTTACATAATTGGAACAATGAATACAGCAGACCGTTCCATATCTACAATCGACACTGCTCTTCGCCGTCGTTTTCAATTTAAAGAAATGCAGCCTGATCCATCAGTTCTAAGTGAAATTTATGTTGAAGAGCTTTCAATTCAACAACTTCTCTCACACATGAATCAAAAAATCAGCGTGCTTTACGACCGTGAGCACACAATTGGTCATGCCTATTTCATGCCGTTAAAGAACAATCCAACAGTTGAAACGCTTGCTTCTATTTTTAAAAGTGCAATTCTCCCTCTACTGCAGGAGTACTTTTATGAGGACTATGAAAAAATTCGCCTTGTACTTGGAGACAATAAAAAGGTAAATGAGAGCGAACAGTTTATTATTAAAAATGTGGTTGACTATGATGCACTTTTTGGCAGCACAGATTTTGATCTTGGCGATTCCTTTCAATATAAAATAAATGCAGCGGCTTTTTCAATAATCAAAGCATACCATTCTATTTAAAATCTATTTTTTTAAAGTTGAAAGGATCATATATGTCAAAAACAATTTATCAGATAAGCGAATATGGATCTTTTATCACAGGCAGACAAATAGAGGGATACACTACTCTGCCGCCTACCATATTTGAGCAGCTGGAAAACTTTATTCTCTCCAGTAAAAATGTAAGCTCCACTCATACGTTTCATAAGTTTTTCGGCACAAGCAGTGACACAAATGCCTTAGAGCTAATGGGGATTTCATTCAGAAAAGAAATCGGCAAAATTATAACTGCCAAAAACTATATCGGTGTTATTACATTCGATGATGGCACTGCCATTGAAATCTTACCAAAGATTGTCTCTAACACGCAAAAAAGCAATCAAAAAATCAAAAAACTTGTGACAGACATGATCAAATCACTCACGAATATCTCATATAAAAGCTTGCAAGTTACAGATGTCGATATTGAAAAAATGCCGATTTTGGATATCTTCATACGAATGTTTATCGTTGAAGCATTTTGTTTGGCAAAACATGGACTGCGCAGCAACTATGAAACCATAGCTGAAAACAGATCTTATTTTAAGGGAAAAATTTTGTTTCCTGAGCAGCAAAAATACAATATTTCCCACAAAGAACGTGTTTTCACAGAATCTGATGAATTTACACCTAACTGCCCTGAAAACAGACTGATCAAATCGACATTAATGCTTTTATATAAACAAACACGCTCTTTGAGAAACAAGAACGATATAAAAACATTGCTTGCTGCTTTTAGTAATGTCCCGTTTTCTACAGACTATGCCAGTGATTTTTCAAAAATAGGACTTGATTACAATTCAAAAAACAATGTGAACTTTAAAAATAAAAGTCATAGCAGGGACTATTCCACACTCCTTCTATGGTGCCAACTTTTCTTGAGTGGAAAAAGTTTTTCTTCGTTTTCTGGCTCTGGTGCTGCATTTTCTCTTATGTTTCCTATGGAAACACTATTTGAGCGCTATGTTGCCGTGCAGTTAAAAAAATTTCTACCGGCAGAGGATTTTTCAATCTCCATACAAGATGCCACACATTATCTGTTCACACAGCCTAATAAGAAATTTATATTACGGCCAGATATTGTAATCACCAGAAAACATGACAACGCCATTTTTATTTGTGATACGAAATGGAAACTTCTCTCCAGCCAAAAAGTAAATTGGGGGATCTCTCAAGCGGATATGTACCAGATGTATGCATACCAGAAAAAATACAATGCCAAAAACATTACAATGCTCTATCCAATGACTGAAAAAGTCAGTCAAAAGATAGAGCATGAAAAAGAAATCAAGTTTACTTCAGATGATGGTGTGATCGTTAGGGTACGATTCATAGATTTGTTTGACATCAAAAAAAGTTTAATAGGATTGATGGACCTGTGACAAAAGCATTATAATGTACGCAGGAAATCTTCGATGAACCAACTCTCATACAGATGAGCTTTGATATTTGGATGAGAGTTTCTTCCTCCCACCTTAAATGCTTCCATGCGAAGCTCTTTTGCACGATCACAATGAGCAGGGTTTGTAGAGCGATGCATCATTGGTGTACGCTCATCTCCGTTTAAGTCGATATATGGAATGCCCCATTTCTTTGCCACCTCAATGGTTGCCAGACGATAATCATCAGTCTCACATCCATTTGACACTAAAATGCCAATATGTGCATACGGATGATGCGCAATCAGATATTCCAAAACAACATTCCAAGCACCATAAAATGTAGTATTATCAGTATCATCAATCGTGCCCAGATGAATTATTCCTGTCTGATCTTCGCCATCGCTTCCTGTTGATGATGGTCTGTGGTGTGAATCATTGATTCCGTAGTACAATGTGATATAATCAACATCCTCATCAATAGTCTTATAAATTCCATTGGAAAATGAATTGGAAAAAGTGCCTGGAACAGGCGGCATCGCCATTGTCTGGCCACCTACTGCTAAATGCTGCACTGTCATCTGATTTCTTTCAGCTATTAAATAACCATATGTCTTATATTTTCCGGCAAACGGACCATCTTCAAATGTCTCGCTATATCCTCCGGAAAAATCTCCATTTGTAAAACTATCACCGCAAACTGCCCATTTTTTTCCATAAAGAATATTTGTGTTATCCATTTTTTCTCCTTTTCGTTAAAAATGCATCGCTGCAAGACGCTCATATGACAATGTTCCGCCAAACAAATCAAGTGCACTTCCAATTGTCATATCAATCTTTCCTTTGCCCAGTTTTTTGAGAAGCTCAATATCGTCCCAACTATGAACTCCTCCGGCATATGTAACAGGAATACCGTCATAATCAGACAGCATCCTAACAAGTCCCGTCTCTATTCCTCCATTTTTGCCTTCTACATCGACAGCATGTACTAAAAATTCATCACAATATGCAGACAGCTCCTCCAATAATGGCAGTGTAACTACTTCCTTTGTAAACTTCTGCCAACGGTCTGTCATGATACAGTAGCCTTCATCTATCTTTCTACAGCTTACATCAAGAACTAGCCTTTGTTTTCCAACTAACTGTGTCAGTTTTTTTAAACGGTCATACTGAATACATCCATCGTTAAACACATATGATGTGACAATTACATGAGATGCACCTGCGCGCAAAAAATCAAGTGCATTATCTGGAGTGATACCGCCGCCAGCCTGCAATCCTCCCTCATATGCATGCAGTGCTTCAAGTGCCTGCTTTTTTGTCTTTTCATAATACGGGGAGGACTGTGGATTCAAAAGAATCACATGTCCTCCCTGCAATCCGTCTTGCTTATAACGCTTTGCAAACCACGATGCATCACGATTTGCCACATAATTCTCTGATGCCTGATCATTCTCATCCTTCAAAGAACTTCCAACAATTTGCTTCACGATACCATTATGGATATCAATACATGGTCGAAATCTCATACTCTCACCTTATCCTGTCTGATCTATTATGTCAATGCAAAACGTCTGCATACCTTATCCGATACGGTTAATTCTGTGGATTCCCCACAAATTATCCCGTTTCAGATTCAGGTATTCATTGTACGCTCTCTCGAGTATCTGCTTTTCATTTGAAAACTTCAGCAGATGATACGCCTCATGATACTTATAATATCCGGAATCTACAAAATACTCTTCCTTCTGCGGCTTACTGTAGTAACTGTCTGCCATCATTAGATACCAGTGCACTTCTTTTTCTACAATATCCTGCGGTACATGGAATGTATACTCACTTACACCGATATATTTCACAATGGATGCCTCGACACCTGTTTCTTCCCGTACCTCGCGCAGCGCTGTCTGCCAATGCTCCTCTCCGGGTTCAACGGTTCCCTTCGGTAATACCCAGCCTTCATACTTGCTCTTGTAATTCTTATATAAGACTAAAATTTTACCGCGAAATATCACCACACCGCCACAGCTCGTTGCTTCTATCATTGCAATTCCTCCTGACTATGGTGTGTTTTGGCCAGGGCAAATCTCTGCCCTGGCATCATATAAAATAAGTATACTTGAAAATGCATACAGTTTCAAGGTTTTTTTTATCTGCTGAAATAATAATCAAAAATTTGTCCCGCAACCGGTGCTGCAACAATTCCGCCGGCACCGCCCTTTTCAATCATGACACATACTGCGATTTCACTTACATCATTTGTTCCATAACCACAGAACCATGCATGATAATTTTTTGTGGAATCATACTGCGCTGATCCTGTTTTTCCAGATACTCTCGCATATTGGCTGCCTCCGGCTGCTGCCGTTCCATTTGTAATAACATATGTTAGAAATTCATCCATCAGTTCTGCTTCTGCCTTTGTGCACACACTGCGCAGCGCCTTTGGTTTTGTCTGTTCTACAACATTTCCATCTGCATCCAGATAGTGATCTACCAGATAAGGTGTCATCATTACACCATCATTTGCGATAGCTGCATATATCATCAGATTTAATAACGGTGTTACAGTTGTTGTTCCCTGTCCAATGGCAAGCTGCATTCTTGACCACACGCTGTCATCTGAGGCAATATCAAAATGGCTCTTTTTGTACGGGAAATCCACCTGACTTCTGTCACTTTGATTGTATCCAAAATCCTCTGCCAGCTTCTGCCATTTTGTTGAATTAAGTGTCTGTGCTATCGTATCAAACGCGCCATTGCACGACATACCTAAAATTCCATAAATATCCAGTTCTCCATGCGCAACACCATCATGACAATTTACAACGTAATCACCGTTTGTATATGTTCCGGTGCAAGTATAGTGAAAATCCTGCCATGTATCTGGATTTTCACGAATATATTCAAGCAATGTAATAAGCTTAAAGGTAGATCCCGGAGGATAAGTTCCCTGCGTTGCATGATTCATCATGTTCTGCGTTGTATTTTCCTCTGATGTCAGCCAGCTCCATTGCTCCTCTACTGTGTTTGGATCAAAATTAGGCGAAGAAACCATAGCCAAAATCTTTCCAGTAGATGGCTCCACCACAGTAATTGAGCCTGTCTTTCCATCAAGTTGTCTATAACAAAAATCCTGCAAACCAGAATCAAGTGTTGTCACAAGCGTATCTCCCTGTGTCTTAACACCAAGAAACTCATTTTTTAACTTTGTCCAAAAATCAACATGACTTGTCAGAAGATTTAACTTCTGAGTATCTTCAAGACCATAGCCACCAAGCACGGAATAACCTACTGTATGCGCATACCAATTTGTGTATGGATATGCGCGCACCTCAGTTCCATCCTCTCTTGTCTGCGTAGTCGCCACTACAACACCATCACTTGTAACAATATCGCCCTTTCGAATCAGCTGTGCCATATTTTGCTGTCTTGTATTATATTTACTTGAAAGAACATCATCCTTTCCTTTCACCTCAAAATAAATAAAATACAAAAGCATTGCACCAAGCAGTGATACTAAAATTGTACCTGCCACTTTAATTTCATGCTGGCGGCTTGTCGGCTTTTTTTCTTTTTTTACCCCTTTTTTAGTGGTGTTTTTTACTTTTTTCTGCACCTTTGGTTCTTGTTTTATTTCTTCTTGGTTTATTTTTTCTTTTTTGATTTCTGGCTTTTGCTCCTGTTTCTCTGCAGCTGTTTCTTCATTCTTTTTTTCTGGTTTTACTTCTTCGTTTTTCTTTACAGCTGCTTCTTTCTCGTTAATAATGGACTCTTTCTTTGATTCTCTCAAGTCTTTCCACCTCATTCTGACGTTTAATATACAGTTCCTGCATGATTCCAAAAATAATAAATGTACTTAACACAGAGCTTCCTCCATAGCTGACTAGTGGAAGTGTTACACCTGTAAGCGGAATAAATTTAATTCCGCCTCCGATTGTCAAAAAGACCTGTGTGCCATATATGGCTGTAAGACCAATTCCAATCAGCTTATAAAATGGAAGATACAGCTCTGCTGCGACTGCAATAAACATTAACAGACATGCAATACAAATTAAAATCAGACAAATGCCAATGATACCGCCAAGCTCCTCGCAGACTGCTGTAAAGATACAGTCCATGATAACCTCTGGTGTTTTAGATGGCTGTCCTTTGTAAAGTCCCTGTCCGAACCATCCGCCTGTTCCAATTCCAAACAAGGAATTTCCAATCTGATTTCCTTTTCCGTAAAAATCAGCAAATGGATGAAGCCATGTCTGAACACGCACACGCACATGGGCAAACAGATAATACGCTGCGATGCAGGCAAAAAAGCCGACAATCAATCCAATAAAAAGATAAGCTTTCTGTTTCGTTGCCACATATAACATCATCAAGTAAGAAACAAAGAAAATGAGTGCAGCACCAAGGTCTCTTGAGGCAACAAGAATTATTCCGTGAACTGCTGCGATTACTGCTGACAAGAGTACACGCTTTATATCTGTGCGCTCACGAAGCAGTACCGCAATCAGCAATACAAAGCTTATCTTTACAAACTCAGACGGCTGAAAGCTGAAAAATCCCAGATTGATGTAAAGATTTGCACCTCTTGTAATTTTACCAAGCACAAGCACTATGCCAAGCATCAAAATACCGATGATGCCCATCACAATTGCCCAGTTACGTGCAGCCTTCAGTTTTGCAAACATTTTGGGAACTATTAGAGTAAGCACAGAGGAACCTACTACTATAATATACTGCTTTATTGACTGTTTTGGATTTAGCCTTGTAAGCAGTATAAAACCAATTGACAAAAACATAAGCATATGGCTTAGCAGCGCTAAATTTGCTTTTTTGTACATATGGCGGTATACAAGTAGATACACCATAAAATAAAGCATAATAGCTGCATAGTAGCCCACTATCAGTATGCTTCTCTCTTTCACTGCGATCACAGCAAAACCTAGTGTCAAAAATGAAAAGGTCAAAAGGTTCATTCCCCAATAACACCCTCTCATATTTTCAACACTCTTATATCGAAGTGACCAAAATGCCAGCACCGTATATAAGATCATCACAATGATCATCGAATATTTACATACACTCGTTAATAATGTTGTCATCTATTCTTCCCTTTCGTTGTCTAGTATACTGCTGACCCCTTTTACTCAGCGCCTCTTTTATAATGACCGCGTGTTGTATTTTCGAGTTTTGCCGACGTCTTTCCTGTCTTAGCAAGCTCTTTGTATACAGCTAATACCTCTGCCATCTGCGTTTGTGTTTCTGTAGTAAAACTTAATCTTACACTGCGAAGCGAAAGTGTACGCACAGACGACCACTGATCGGCCAGAGACAGCGGCAGACTGTTATAAATCACGTTATAACATTCCCTGCAATTATTTTTAACAGGAAAACGGTTTCTCATTCGGTCTACAAGTGTCAGTTCTACTGGCTGTTTTTTACATCCAATCGTATTTTTACAAATACACTGTGCAGACACCATCATTGGAAGCCTGCCATACACAATAAGTTCGCTTGTCAAATCTGCCGATGCTTCCAACTCTTTTCTATTTAGCTCAACAGAAAGCGTCCTGTATTGATTTCCCCATGAAGAAAGCTCCTTCGCAGCCTGTGTATTCCAGCTATACAGACTATGATCAGCTGATACCTTTCCTGGCAGCAGATACTTCTGCGCAAATAGCCACGCCTCCGGCGTAGAAGCCAAAATGCCATCAAAGCCTGCAGCACTAATGATTTCTTTATGCTCTAAATACCATGGCTCATTCTCCTGACGAAAGACCTTTGGCAAATATAAGAAACACATTTTTCCTGCCTGATGTGCTTTTTGCACGAATTTCTCATATTGATCTGGCTCACATATATGACTGTCAATTGTCACCTGACTAATCCAATCCTGCGATAAAAGCACTTCAAATTGCTCTTTTGTCTCAGCCGATGCATGCCAAATCAATGCCAAACCTTGCACATCTGTCACTGTCTTCTGTGCTTTCTCTTTGAAAGTCTCTCCTGATATGACAGATTCTCTGTGCCATACTTTAAGAAGCTCATCTTTGATTGACTGTACTCCTGCTCTTCTAAGCTCATTTAGCACACCAACTGGGCAAAATGATGCTTCATCTGTCTCAATCATAAGAGACTCCCATGAAAAATCAGTATCGCCAAGCTTTTCCATTTGCTTTTGAATAGCTTCCTTTGTGAGCGGACGGCTTTTTGCTTCCTGCACCATGCCTGCACTGACAGTAATCTCTTTTTTTTGCAGCACGCTCACGTTACCATCTTCACACGCTGCAGCCGCAGTCACAGATAGTATAGCAGGTTTTCCCTGATAAATCTTTACCGTTCCTTTTATATTTTCTTTCAATTTTGTTCCAATATAGTCGGTACGGATCTTTTCAAGGAATACATCCTCTCCTGCACGAAAATCAGGTGCCGTATATGTTATCATGGAAGTGCCGTTATGTCTTGTATAATAGCCATCTGTAAATCCTTTTCTGTTAAACAGACCAAGCAAATGCTTCTTGTCTGCCTCAGACACACGATATGGTGCTTTGGGATTTGCCAGATAACGATCAAGATACTTGCGGTAAATGCTGACTACACCTGCTGTGTACTCTGGCTTTTTCATTCTTCCTTCAATTTTAAGGGAATACACTCCTGCCTCTATAAGTTTGGGTAAAATTTCTATTGTACATAGATCCTTTGGACTTAAAATATAGCCCTTTTGCTGCGGCAAAATCACTTTTCCATTTTGTTCAACGCTATACGCCATACGACATGGCTGCGCACAGCGTCCTCTGTTGCCGCTTCGTCCGCCTGCAATACTCGAAAACAGACACTGACCTGAGTAGCAATAGCAAAGTGCTCCATGCACAAAGCTCTCAATTTCCAGATCACAGCTTTTATGAATGCTGCGAATCTCATTAAGTGAAAGCTCACGTGGTGTTACTATACGCGTTGCACCGAGTTCTTTTAATTTTTCTGCTGAAAGTTCTCCGCTCATTATCATCTGTGTGCTGGCATGAATCGCCAGATCCGGAAACCACTCACGCACACTGCGAAAGACACCAAAATCCTGCACAATCACTGCATCAAGTCCCTGGCGATAAAAAGGCAAAAGATACTCATACAGTTCATCCATTTCCTGTTCTTTTAATAACGTGTTGACAGTAAGATATAATTTTTTTCCATGCAAATGCGCATAATCAATCGCATCTAAAAGTGATTCACTCTCTGCATTGTCTGCATAGGCTCTCGCTCCAAAGCGGCTTCCTCCTATATATACAGCATCTGCACCTGCCGCAAAGGCCGCGTACATCGTCTCTACAGACCCGGCTGGTGCAAGCAGCTCTGCTATTTGTTTCATCTTTTATGCCTGCCTTTCCTTGTAAATTATCTTTAATTAATAACTATTAACTTAAAGCACAAAGCCCCGGCACACTGCCCGGGCTTTTCTATAGTTTATTTTTTCTTGTGTACCGCTGCACTGTTTGCGAATGATCCATACGGCGGATATTGTTTTTTCTCTTGTGATGCCTGCGCGTTCTGTGTATTTTTTGCCTCTGTCTCTTTTGCTAACGACTGCAGATATGGACATACTGCCTGCGTCTTGGGCTTCTCCTGCAGCTGCTTTTTTAAGCTTGCTATTGTCATCTGCATATTGACCATCTCGCGCTTCATATTGTAAAATTCTGCTTCCTGCTGCTCGTACTTTCTTGTTGCTTCCTCTGCCTGCTGCTTCATGTGACAGTAATCATCTGCCATATTCATAAGCAAAATGATCTGGCGAAAAGCATTTGCCTGCTTGCTGTACGCTGACTGACGATGCAAAAGCTCCATTTTTTCATTAATATACTCTGCAAGCTCTCTTACGTAGGATGCGTCCTGATCGGTGCTGATCTTATACACCTTATCTTCTATTATAACATCTGTACTATTTCTTTCCATGTTCTTAAAACCCTCAAAAATCTCATACTTTAGGCACCGGTCTGTGAAGGTGCTCATAAGCTAAACGTGTGATTGCTCTTCCTCTTGGTGTACGCTCGATCAGTCCGTTTTGAATCAAATATGGCTCATAAACGTCCTCAATCGTGCCTGAATCTTCGCCTAATGCAGCTGCGATTGTATCTAATCCCACCGGACCGCCGCCAAACTTATCTGCAATTGTCTCTAAAATTGCGCGGTCTCCCTTGTCAAGTCCAAGGCGATCTACCTCAAGAAGATCAAGTGCATACTCTGCAACTTCTTTTGTGATAACACTGTCATAACGTACCTGCGCAAAATCACGCACACGCTTTAACAGACGGTTTGCAAGACGCGGTGTTCCTCTTGAGCGGCGAGCAAGCTCTAACGCACCTTCTTTCTCAAGCGTAACATCCAGTACATTAGCAGAACGCTCAAGCACTTGCACAAGCTCATTTGTCGTATAAAAATCAAGCTTATGCACAACACCAAATCTGTCACGAAGAGGTGCTGTTAAAAGACCAACTCTTGTTGTTGCACCCACTAATGTAAATTTAGGCAGGTCTAAACGGATAGAACGCGCTGTCGCGCCCTTTCCGATCATTATATCAATCTCAAAATCCTCCATTGCCGGATATAAAACTTCCTCGACCTGACGGCTCAGGCGATGAATTTCATCAACAAAAAGCACATCATTTTCAGATAAACTGTTTAAAATAGCTGCCATATCGCCTGGCTTTTCAATGGCTGGACCTGACGTAATTTTAATATTGCTGCCCATCTCATTTGCAATAATTCCGGCAAGTGTCGTCTTTCCCAGTCCCGGAGGACCATATAAAAGCACATGATCTAGTGCTTCTTTTCGCTTCTTTGCTGCCTCTATATATACCTTTAATATCTCCTTGGCTTTTTCCTGTCCAATATACTCTGACAGATACTGCGGCCTGAGATGGTTTTCCAGCATGTTTTCATTTTCTTCGAGCTGGGTCGTGATAATTCTTCTTTCCATGTTGTTCCTCTGTTCTTTTCTTCGCAGTTATTCGGCCAGATATACAGCAGACACTGCAGACACAATTTCTGACACCGCGGTTTTTACAATGTTTTCTTTAACGCAGCCTTAATTATTGCTTCTGTACTTAGTGTCTCAATATCCTTAACTCCAGAGACTGCTTTGACTGCCTCAGATGCACTAAAGCCAAGTGCTGTCAATGCCTCAATTGCCTCAGCACGATTTGCATTAGTTTTCGAATCCACAGCATCAGCTGAAACCATAGCAGACTGCTCTCCAAGAGTATCTGCAAGCGAAATTTTATCCTTTAACTCAAGAATCATTTTCTGAGCTGTCTTAATTCCAATGCCAGGTGCCTTTGCAATCGTCTTTGCATCCTGTGCATAAATTGCAAAACGAAGTGTGTCCATTGACAATGCTGACAAAATGCCAAGTGCTCCCTTCGGGCCAATACCGCTGACACCAATCAGCAGCTCAAACATTTCCTGTTCCTCTTTACTTATAAAACCATATAGCTGCATAGCATCTTCCTTCACATGAAGATATGTATACAGTTTAAATTCGCTATTCTTTGCCGGAAGACGATTCAAAACAGTCTCCGGTACCCGGATACAAAAACCAATTCCGCCACACTCAATTACCACGGCATCTGTGCTGTGTCCGGCATATATTCCTGAAATATAGGAAATCATTTCATTCTCCTTTAATACACCTTAAAACAAAAAGGCATGTTCGCTTTAGTATAACATGGAAAAAGGCACTTGGCAAGATGAAAGAAAAGACGTGTATGAGATAAAAATCCCAACACGTCTCTCTTACACTATATTAATTTACAGATTCGCATATGTTTACAGATGTTCAGCTTACAGATGCAATACACGTTCCTTAATCTCTTGTGTTCTTCCTTGATTCCAGAACTGAGTTCCGATGTAGCCGCATGTACGTCTTGCGACATTCATCTTATCCTGATTGCGGTTTCCACAATTTGGACACTCCCATACAAGCTTTCCGTCATCATCTGATACAATTTGTATCTCTCCATTGTAGCCGCATACCTGACAATAATCACTCTTTGTATTTAACTCGGCATACATGATATTTTCATAAATATATTTCATAACAGAAAGAACAGCATCGATATTGTTTTGCATGTTTGGAACCTCAACATAGCTGATTGCACCACCTGGAGACAACTTCTGAAACTGTGACTCGAACTTCAGCTTATCAAATGCATTGATCTTTTCTGTTACATGAACATGATAGCTGTTTGTGATGTAATTCTTATCTGTGATTCCAGGAATCAGTCCAAAACGCTTCTGCAGACACTTTGCAAACTTATATGTAGTGGACTCAAGCGGTGTTCCATACAAGCTAAAATCAATGTTATGCTCTGCCTTCCACTTTGCACATGCATCATTCATATGCTTCATAATCTCAAGTGCAAATGGAGTTGCCTGAGGATCAGTATGGCTTGTTCCTGTCATGTACTTAACACACTCACATAAACCTGCATAGCCTAAGGAAATTGTTGAATAGCCATTATATAACAGCTTATCAATCGTCTCGCCCTTCTTTAAACGAGCTAGTGCACCATACTGCCACAAAATCGGTGCAACATCAGACGGTGTTCCCTTTAAACGATTATGTCTGCACATTAATGCACGGTGACACAGTTCAAGACGCTCATCAAAGATCTTCCAGAAACGATCCTTATCCTTTCCTGATGAACATGCAACATCAACAAGATTGATTGTGACAACACCCTGATTGAAACGGCCATAAAACTTTGGCTTATTATTTTCATCATGATATACAGTCAAGAAGGAACGACATCCCATACATGGATAGCAGTTTCCATCTTTGAGTTCCTTCATAACCTTCTCGGAAATATAATCTGGAACAAGTCTCTTCGCTGAACACTCTGCAGCAAGCTTTGTCAGATAATAATACTTGCTGTCCTCGTGAATATTATCCTCTTCGAGTACGTAAATCAGCTTAGGGAATGCCGGTGTAATCCATACACCCTTCTCATTCTTGACACCTCTGATACGCTGATGAAGCATCTCCTCGATAATCGCTACAAGATCCTCTCTTGTCTGACCTTCCGGTACCTCATCAATATACATAAATACTGTAATAAACGGTGCCTGTCCATTTGTTGTCATAAGCGTGATAACCTGATACTGAATTACCTGAACACCACGGTTAATCTCTTCCTTTACACGCTTTTCTGCGATAAGATTGATCTGCTCCTCTGTTACCGGGATTCCTGCTTCTTCCATCTCCTTGCGAACCATACGACGGAATTTCTCACGGCTGATCTGTACAAAAGGTGCAAGATGTGCCAGTGAAATACTCTGTCCGCCATACTGTGAGCTGGCTACCTGTGCGATGGCCTGTGTTGCAATGTTACATGCAGTGGAAAAGCTCTTTGGCTTTTCAAGCATAGTCTCACTGATTACAGTGCCATTTTGCAGCATGTCCTCAAGATTAATCAGACAACAGTTGTGCATGTGCTGTGCATAATAATCTGTATCATGGAAATGAATGATTCCAGCATCATGTGCCTCCACAATATCCTCTGGCAGCAAAAATCTTCTTGTAAAATCCTTATTTACCTCACCTGCAATGTAGTCCCTTTGTACACTGTTTACAGTCGGATTCTTATTTGAGTTTTCCTGCTTTACCTCTTCGTTGTTGCACTCAAGAATACTCTTGATACGTTCATCAGTTGTATTGTGTGTTCTGGCTAACTCGCGCTCATAACGATACCTTACATAATTTCGCGCTACAGAGAAGGCCTGCTCACGCATAATGGCATTCTCCACAAGATCCTGTATTTCTTCCACGTTTAAGGAACGATTCACTGCAAGGCACTGCTTCTCTACTTTTTCCACAATATGAGCGATCTGATGATAGCTCAGTCTTTCAGCCTCAACCACGCTGTCATTGGCCTTTTTCACGGCCTGTGCAATCTTATTTGCATCAAAGATTGCCTCTGCTCCGCTTCTTTTAATAATCTTCATTATGCAGCCCCCTTAATCAAGTTGTTCCTCACCATTATACAACATCTTGTGTTTTTGTCAATGTATTTATACTGTATTTGGTGTCTATCGAATTCACAATTGTAGTGGGTGCTTTTGCAACTTTGAAAAAATTTTTCCAGTTTTTTCACGCAATACAAACCTGTGTTCCCTATATCGCCAAAATATTATGATGTCTTTAGGGAACTTTTGTCATATCGTCTGACTATACTTTCTGTGTCTTTGAAATGAAAGACTTTCGATAATCGCTCGGTGAGCATCTCATCACCTGATGAAATACCTTTCCAAAATAGGCAGGATTGGAAAATCCAACCATCTGGGCAATCGATGTGATACTGTCTTCTCCCTTGATCAAAAGGGGCAGACTTTTCTCAATGCGGTATTCCAGCAAATATTCAAATATCGTCTGATTCATATGACGCTTGAAAAAACGGCAGCATTCACTCGCGCAGATATTAACATTTTCTGCGATAGCTCCAAGAGTCACATGCTCATGATAATGCTCCTGCAAATAAGTAATCGTCTTTCTAAGACGCTCAATATCTTTGTACTGAGCCGATGGATCTGGCGAAATTTCACTCCATACGTTTGTATACAATGTATTCCATATTTGCAAAAGTGTCTGACAAATTGCAAGCTCAAATCCTGGCAAATGACCCTCATAATCTGTCACAATAGTTTGAATCGACAAAAGTACCTGTTTTTGCCACTCAGTATCTGGCACAAGATGTAGTCCTCCAAGCAAATCATTTCTTGTTACAGGCTCTACATATTTTTTGTCAACTGCACTTCCCTCAAAGCCATAAATCATTCGCGGATGAAATGTAACGGAAAGATAGCGGCAGTCTCCCTGATTCAGCATATGACCAGTGTGAAGTGCATTTGCATTGCAAAAAAGTCCTTCTCCTGCCTTAAGGCAATATACAGTGTCATTTACCTGATATTCGATTTGTCCCTCCTCAATATAAGTTAACTCCACCTCCGGATGCCAGTGCCAGGCAAATGCGCCTCTCTCGTAATCAGACAGCACTTCATGGCTAACAAACACTGGAAATTCATAGCTTCCGTGAAATTTCAGTTCTTTTTTCTCATTATTAATTTTTAATTGCATAGAAACCTCAAAATACTTATAATTTTTTCGAAAATAGTTGTTGCCATACCATTCCTCTCTCATTATAATTGTAAGTAGAGGAAAGTCAAGACGATTTCCAAATGCACGTTAAGGCAATCGGCTAGCGCTGCGGCCAAAATTGTCTATACGCCTACTAAATATTTTATTACACACGATACTACTATTTATTATTTATCGCAGCGCAGAAATGGGGTTATCATGAAGATTTTAGTTACCGGTGGCGCCGGCTATATCGGCAGCCATACCTGCGTCGAACTGTTGAACGAGGGATATGAGGTTGTCATCATGGACAACCTGTACAACGCCAACATAAAGGCCGTTGAACGCATCGAGCAGATCACCGGAAAGAAGGTTACTTTCTACCAGACTGACATGTTAGACCGTGAGGGTGTAAAGGCAATCTTCGATAATGAAAAAATTGATGCAGTCATCCACTTTGCAGGTCTCAAGGCTGTCGGCGAATCTGTTGTAAAGCCAATCGAGTACTACACTAACAACATGTCCGGCACACTGATTCTGTGTGATGAGATGCGCAATCACGGCGTTAAGAACATTATCTTTAGCTCTTCTGCTACTGTATATGGTTCTCCAGCTGAGATCCCGATTACTGAAAACTGCCCGAAGGGTACTGCAACTAACCCATATGGCTGGACCAAGTGGATGCTTGAGCAGGTATTAACTGATATTCACACTGCTGACCCAGAGTGGAATGTAATCCTGCTTCGCTACTTCAATCCAATCGGTGCTCATAAGAGCGGCCTGATCGGTGAGGATCCAAAGGGTATTCCGAACAACCTGCTTCCATATGTTGCTCAGGTTGCAATTGGAAAGCTTCAGTGCATCAACGTATTCGGAGATGACTACGATACACCAGACGGAACCGGTGTTCGTGACTACATTCATGTAGTAGACCTTGCAAGAGGCCATGTAAAGGCAATCCAGAAGTTAGCCGACAAAGACGGTGTTAACATCTACAACCTTGGTACTGGAAAGGGCTACAGCGTTCTTGATGTCATCCATGCATTCGAGAAGGCATGCGGCAAAAAGCTTCCGTATGTGATCAAACCTCGCCGTGCTGGTGATATTGCAACATGCTACTCTAAGTGCGATAAGGCTGCCGCTGAGCTTGGCTGGACTGCACAGTATGACATTGATGAGATGTGCGCAGATTCCTGGAACTGGCAGACAAAGAATCCAAACGGATATAATGACTAATTTTACCAAAAGAAGGACCAATGGCTTTTTGCCAAAGGTCCTTTTTTGTAACTATTTAAAGTCATATAGAATTGCTTGCTGTTAGTTATCTCTTACAGTGCAGCAATTGCATCTGTCAGTGCCTTGATCTGCGCATCATTTGTTGCCCAGCTTGTGCAAAAACGAACAATCGATTTGCCATCTTTTGCTTCTCCCCAATATTCAAAGGCAAAATCTTTCGCCAGTGCTTCTTTTTGTGCATCTGTTAAAATCGGAAACTGCTGATTTGTCATAGAGCTTCCATACATGGAAATTCCTTTTGCCAAAAACGCCTCACGCAGAGTCATTGCCTTTTTTACAGCCTCGCCGCAAATCGCTTCATACAAACCGTCTGTAAACAGCGTATCAAACTGAATGCCTAACAGACGACCCTTTGCAAACATGCCGCCGCGCTGCTTAATCATATAGCGAAAATCCTTTTTAAGTGATTCCTTTAAAATGACAACAGCCTCACCGAAAAGCGCACCGCACTTTGTTCCGCCGATATAAAATACATCACAAAGATTAGCAAGCTCTGGCAGTGTAACATCACATGCCGGACTCTGTAAGCCATAGCCAAGGCGTGCACCGTCAATAAAAAGCGGCATATCATGTGCTTTGCAGACTGCATATATATCAGTCAGTTCCTGCTTGCTGTAAAGTGTTCCGCTTTCAGTCGGAAATGAAATATATACCATACCTGGCTGTACGATATGCTCACGGCTGCCGTCTTCATAGTGCTTCTTCACAGTCTCCTCAATCTGAACTGCTGTAATCTTTCCATCCTCTGATGAAAGTGCCAATACCTTGTGACCAGTTGCCTCGACTGCTCCAGTTTCATGGCACGCAATATGACCTGTATCGGCACAGATTGCGCCCTGCCACGGCTTTAACGCTGCCGCGATGACAGTCATATTAGTCTGCGTTCCGCCAACAAGAAAATGCACATCGGCATCCGGTCTTCCAACCGCCTTTTTAATCTTTTCTCTTGCACTCGCACAGTACGGATCCATACTGTATCCTACCGTCTGCTCCAGATTTGTCTCATTAAGTCTTTTTAAAATGGCTGGATGACAGCCCTCCTCGTAATCACACTGAAAATATATCATGAATTTTCCTCAAATCTTGTATTTTTTTCTATCAAATAAGGTAAAACACCACATTTGTAAAACTATATTTGTGAATGTTTTATTTTATCGCAGTAAGTTTGCTGACTTTGATGGGATCACAATCTTACCATCCTCTACGACCACTGCGCCGCCAATCTCATAGAGAGTTTCTTTCCAATCACCCGGCACATTCAAAACAGCCTCACGATCGGCAGGATTTACGACAACCAAAATTTTCTCATCTGCACTGCTTCTAATATAGGCAAGCGGTGATCCATCTGCTCCATCTGATACAAACTCAATATCGCCATCGCTTAACAAAGCACTATGTTCTCTTCGAAGCGCAATCAGCTTTTTCACCTCGTAATACAATGAATTTGGATCTTTCATCTGATCCTCTACTGTCGGACTGTTCGGCTTATCATCGGTCGGAATATACAATTTTTCTGGTGATGCATTGCTGAATCCTAAATTCACCCCGTGATTCCACTGCATTGGAGAACGAGAACCGGTACGGCTGTAGCCGCCCTCAACTGATACCAGATTTTCGACATAACGAAGACCAATCTCATCTCCATAATAGATAAATGGCGCACCTGGCATTGTCAGAAGGAATGCAAATGCAACCTTTAACTCATCGCCATGCAAGGTTCTCGCCAGACGATCCATATCATGGTTTCCAGATGGAATACAGATTAATCCCTTCTCTCCTGCCTTTTTGCGGCTCTCCTTATAATTTTTTACAAAGGCTGCCGCACTACCCTTTCCTCTAGCGGAAAAATATGGCTCCTCACAGCGAAACAGGTCGTTGTAGTGAGATGGTCCAAAATGCAGCAAAAAGTCCATATCAAAGCCTGCCTGAAGTGACTTATCTGGCTCACCCCACTCTGATACCATCGCTGCCTCTGGAAATTCTTTATCAAGAAATGGGCGAATGGTCTGCCACAGGCGGATGGTTCCAAGTCCATCCGGGTCATTTTTTACAAGTGAGCCTGCCATATCGACACGAAAGCCATCACAGCCCATCTGAAGCCAAAAGCGCATAACCTTTTCCATCTCAACAATTGTTGCCTTCGGTCCCTCTGCATCCATCGGCTGCTGCCACGAGCGCTCACAGATATAGTGACCATAATTTAATGCCGGCTGGTGGGAAAAGAAATTTACCACGCAACAACCGTCTCTGTCCGAAATACCCTTGATCGAGGCAATTCCCTCTGGCTGCTCCCAGATATTGTCTGTCCAGATATAGCGATCGGTATATGGATTTTTCTGTGCCTTAAGTGATTCCTTAAACCACGGATGTTCTACTGACGTGTGTCCAGGAACCAGATCCAGAAGAATATGCATTCCTCTCTTGTGAACTTCATCAAACAGTCTCTTCAAATCACCATTGGTTCCATAACGCGGTGCTGCTGTGTAATAATCGGACACATCATAACCAGCATCGCCAAATGGAGATTCAAAGCATGGATTCATCCAAATCGCATTGCAACCCAACTCCTTAATATAGTCTAGACGATCAATGATTCCCTGAAAATCACCGATTCCATCTGCGTTGGTATCCTGAAAAGACTGCGGATAAATCTCATAGAAAACTGCATCTTTCAACCACTCTGCCATACTTCCTCCTTCTTGACTGTTATACAGTCAATTTTGTATTTTAAGTCAATTTCAGTTTTTATTCTACTTCGCTGTACGCGATCTGTCAATTTTCTATTTCAATTCTTAACTTCTTGATTTTTTTTGTGATAAGGCATACACTTATTCTACTGATACGAAAGGTAGGTTTGTTATGTCCACAAAAAAGATTACACTTCCAACACATTTTATTGACTTACATTTACATCTTGACGGTGCAATTACACTAGATATTGCAAAAGCACTTGCAAAACTTCAAAATCAAACGCTTCCCTCATCCTCCGATGCCGAGCTTTCTAAGCTTCTTAGCATCCCTCCTGACTGCGAGGACTTAAACGAATATTTGCGCCGCTTTGATCTTCCAATCTCACTATTACAGACAAAGGAAAGCATCAGCGAGGCTTTTTATCTAGTTCAAGAAAAGCTGATCGCACAAAATGTCATCTATGCAGAGCTTCGATTTGCCCCTCAATCCTTTATGCAAAGAGGCTTAAGCCAGCGCAAGGTCATTGAAGCTGCCCTTGATGGACTTTCTCGGTCTCATCTTTCTAGCAGCATCATTCTCTGCTGCATGCGTGGACTGGAACGTGAAAAAGCCAATCTGGAAACAGTTCAGCTTGCAAAAGAATATCTGACAACTCACGATGGTATTACTGCACTTGACCTTGCCGGTGCAGAAGGCTTGTTTGCGACAAGCGATTATAGAGAACTGTTTTCCCTTGCATCAAAGCTAGACGTGCCATTTACACTGCATGCCGGAGAAGCTGCCGGTGCCGACAGTGTGCGCTGTGCAATTGAGATGGGTGCCCGTCGCATTGGCCATGGTGTGCGCGCCTTTGAGGATGATGCACTTTTGTCACTTTTAAAGGGAAATCAGATTCCTCTTGAACTTTGCCCCACCAGCAACCGCCAAACGAAGGTTGTTTCTGATATGAAGACCTATCCGCTCTCAGATTTTGTAAAGCGGGAACTGGCAGTCACCTTAAATACCGATAATCCAGCGATCTCAAGCACAACGATTGCAAATGAGTTTGCCTACGCCCAGTCTCTTGGCATCACACTTGCACAGGAAGAAAAGATGCTTTTAACCGCTGTAGATGCCGCCTTTACAGACAAGGCTACAAAAGATAAATTAAAACAGTTGCTTTGCAAATCCAATTCAATTGAATAAATTTGATAAAGAAAAAATATCGACTTCCAATTATGATATCTAACGATTGGAAGCCGGTATTTTTCATTTTAAGTATTGTTAATATCACTTATTTACTTTTCGGTTTTACTCGTGTCGCAGTGCCTCAATTGGGTTTAGATTTGCCGCTGAAATGGATGGCAGTAAACCAAAGACAACTCCAATCAATGTAGAAAATCCAACTGATACTACGATGGATGTACCATTGATTGCAACTGGTGTAGATGACATCTTCGAAATCACCTCTGCCAGTCCGATTCCTGCTGCTACACCGAGCAAACCACCCATACTGG
The DNA here is from genome assembly GCF_020687335.1 of Anthropogastromicrobium aceti. Lineage (NCBI taxonomy): Bacteria > Bacillati > Bacillota > Clostridia > Lachnospirales > Lachnospiraceae > Anthropogastromicrobium > Anthropogastromicrobium aceti. The sequence goes on along the minus strand of NZ_JAJEQN010000008.1, from coordinate 83,895 downwards.
TAAGGATTGCCGCCTCGGTTAAAAACTGTCCGAGGATTCTGCCCTTTTTGGCTCCGATTGCTTTCTTCAAACCAATCTCCTTTGTACGTTCTGTAACAGAGACAAGCATGATATTCATGACACCAATTCCTCCGACAAGAAGGGAGATGCAGGCAACCCAGATTAACATGCTGTTAGTAGAGCTTTGCATATCCTGCAACTGCTTTGCCTGCTGCATCAGATCCTCTGAGCGATATGTAATACTTGAATCAGACACATTCATGTTCTGGTTCATAATATTTGCTGCAGCCTTTCCTGCTGCCGCCATCTCATCTGCTCCGCTTGCCTGCAAAACAAGGTTCTGTGCTTCATCAAACTTATAGATTGTTCCCCATACGCCCTTTGGAATATAGATATTACCACTTGAGGAACCACCCTGATAATATGTCCAGTATTCTTCCTCTGAGTTTATAACAAGCTCACTTTGACCAACCTGCGTACATACACCCACTACTGTAAATGGTTCTCCATATATCTCAATTGTTTTTCCAATTGGATCTTCATCTGGAAACAATGTACGCAAAACTGACTCATCGATAACTGCCACCTGACGCTTTTTTTTGCTGTCCTCCTGAATAATTTCACGCCCCTGCATTATCTGATAGCCTGCCGTGCCAAAATAGTATTGATCAATGCCAAGCACCGTACAGCTGCTTAACGACTGATTATTATAAAAAACAACACTATTATACTCGGAACGCACCTGATAAAATGCAGCACGCAGCACGTTTGGAATTTGCAGAATCTCCTGACGCGTATCCTCATCAAAGAGCGGCACACCCTCTGGTGATGGACTCCATGTGCTGATCTCATATGTGTAATCATCCTGTGACAGCTGAACCTTTACCGTATGACGATTATTGCCCATCATGTTCTGCTTGATTAATTCATTTGTTCCTTCAATGGTAGAAACAATAGCAATAATGGCTGCAATACCGATGATAATGCCAAGCATTGTCAGAAACGAACGCAGTTTATGTGACCAGATTCCCTGAAAGGATAATCGTATATTTTCAAACATTTACTGATCCACCTCCCCATCATCTGCCATGCTTTCATTGTACATCATGCCATCATCTGCCATACTTGCATCATACATCATTCCATCATCTGCCATACTTGCATCATACATCATTCCATTGTCATACATGCTTGCATCCATATCTGGATTCATACCTGGATCCATCTGTCCATTGCTGTCATCACCATACTCACTTGTCGTCTTAACACCTTCCTTTACAGTCTTTCCAAATGGTACTGCAATCATATCATCATTTGTTAATCCTGATTTGATCTGGTAATAGCTGCCATACAGACTCTTTCCAATCGTGACATAGCGCTTTTCAAGAAGACCAGTCTGTTGATTTCTCGCATATACAAAGTATCGATTATCTTCCTTCTTTACATACATCTGACTTATATAAAGAGAATCAGCATCACCCTGAGTCGTCAGGCTGATATCAACATAAGCGCCATTTGTAAGTCCCTTTCCATCCTCTGGCGTAATATATGCTACAAACGGATAATATGAAAGATTTGGATTCTGTGAACCTCCCATCGTATTTGTAGTTGGATACTCAGAAACTTCTGTTACTACCGCTGTACAGAAAATTGATGAATCATTCACCCAGCTGTTGCATGAAATCTCCATTCCCGGCACAAAAGTATCAAGAAGATCCTCTGTGACTGTTCCCTGAACGTAATATCCTTCGCCTCCGTTAATAACGGCAAACGGCTCAGAATAATCAATATCATCCATATTTTGCAGTTCTTCTACTGTTCCCTTTACGGTACTGCAGATAGTTGCGCTTTTTGCCAGCTCTTTCTGCTGCTTTGCATATTCAAGCTCTAACTTTCTGCGCTCCAAATCCATATCACGCAGACTCTCCTTCTGAGACTGAATCTCCTTCGCAAGTTCTTCTGCTGTGTAGCCGCTAAAATCCTCATTCTGGAATGTTGGAAGTGAGATATCGGCTGGTGCTGATCCATTGCTGTCATCATCTCCGCTGCCAGCTGCCGTCAGTGCATGACGTACAGATGCTGTTGCCAACATTGCCGTGCGCTCCTCTGTGATATTATATGCGCTCTGTGTGCCAGACTCTGTCGATGGCTCTGAAGATGGAATTGTTGGCTGCACATAATTAGGATTTGCCTCTGTCTTTGTTGCACCGCATACACTGCACTGGTAATAATTCCACGGACTTGTCGTGCCGCCATCATAATACAATACATACTGATGTGCATTCGGATCTGGGTCAGTCTGCTGCGTTTCAATCACACCACATACTGAACACTGTCTAACAAGATATCCTTTTGTCACACATGTTGCAGGGTTATTTACAATATCTACAAATACATGATCTGCCTTTTCACCCTCCTGCACAATGTAGCCATCACCGCATCCGTCGCAACGATATGTTACAATTGACGGCGACAAACATGTGGCCTCTGTGCGGCTTTCTTCTATATAATTATGTGTATGAATAATCGGCTTATCATCCTCAGAAAGAATCATCTTTGATAAATCAAGATCATACGCCGGCATTCCACTCTCATTATAAAAACGAATTGTTGCATATTTTTTCTCACTTACAAGCTTACGGATCAGTGCATTATCAAGCTTTGCATCAGCACCGCAAAGGAACAAATATGGTGACTGTTCGCTTCCATCACCGCTTGCTGCCTGCTCTATTTTTGTAATTTCTTTTCCAATCAGCTGTTCTCCATTTGCGCCTGTCGGATCAGGTGCCGTGGTCGGTTCTGGCGTTGATTCCTCACTTGGCTGCGTACTCGGATTTTCTGAGCTTGACTGCTCTGTACTAGATTCCTCTGTGCTTGACAGATCTTGACTTGACTGCTCCGCAGACGATTCTGAAGATGAGCTTTGAGATGGACTTTCCGAGGACGGCTCAGTACCTGTCGGCTGCTCTGCACTTGTCTGCTCACCGCTCGACTCCTCCGGCTTTGTTGGCTCTTCACTGCTTGATTCCTGTGATGAGGTCGGCTGCTCAGAAGAACTCTCCTGTGTTGAAGAACTTTCCTGTGCAGAGGAACTCTCTTTTTCACTTGAGCTCTCTTCCTCACTTGAGCTCTCTTCCTCACTTGAGCTCTCCTCTTCGGATGAGCTCTCTTCTTCACTTGAGCTCTCCTCTTCGGATGAGCTCTCTTCTTCACTTGAGCTCTCTTCTTCGGATGAACTTTCTTCCTCACTTGAGCTTTCTTCTTCGGATGAACTCTCCGTTGGCTCTTCCCAACCCGGATCCCAGCCTGGATCCCAGCCTGGATCAAAATCGCCCGGATTAAACGGTGCTGCCGGTGTCGTCTTCTGCAATTTGTCTAACCGTTTAAAACCATCTGAAATCTCAAGGACCTTTTTCTGAATCTGAATATCAAGATCCTGCAAATTCAAATTATCCATTGTTGTGTCCATCTTTAAAATAGGATCACCAATATTTACCTTGTCGCCTTTTTTCACTAAGACCTCTGAAATTTTCTGTGAGGTCGTAACACTTATTTGCTGGCGCTGATTATTGACAACCTGTCCATACATATACATATCGGAACCATAATCGGATGTCGATATGCTGCTGACAGGAACAACTTTTACATATGTATTTGCCTGCTTATTTTTCTGATACACATATACACCGGCTCCGCAGCTTCCTACTATCAGCGAAGGTACCAGAATATAAACTGCTAATTTTTTCATACTGCCCTCCATTTGCCATATCTTATGATGTTGCGGGTCCCAAGCTCAAAGCCTTATCGTGCAAGCACGAACGGCTTTTGGAGCTTTTGACCCTAGTATCATCTTATTATTGTTCTGCAATCTGTCCATCGCGAATGTGAATGACACGCTGCGCATGTGATGCAATTTCTGAATCATGTGTAATCATAATAATTGTTACACCTTCCTCGTGAAGACTCTGAAAAAGCTCCATAATCTGTGCACCAGACTTGGAATCAAGTGCACCCGTCGGCTCATCCGCAAGCAAAATTTTGGGATGATTGGAAATGGCTCTTGCAATAGCTACTCGCTGACACTGTCCACCTGACAGCTGTGTCGGTTTATAATTCATACGATCTTCCAGTCCGACACGCTTTAGCGCCTGCGCAGCAATCTCCTTTCTCTTTCGCTTTGGTATTCCCGCATATGTCAGCGGAAGACACACATTTTCAAGTGCCGTCTGCTTCATCATCAAAAAGAAACTCTGAAATACAAATCCAATCGTATTTAAACGCACAGTTGAAAGTGCATTGTCTTTATATTTTAAAATGTCCTTTCCATCCAGATAAAAGCTTCCTGAAGTTGGCTTATCTAAGCATCCGATAATGTTCATTAATGTTGATTTTCCGGAACCTGACGGTCCCATGATTGCCACATACTCGCCTTCCTCTACACTAAAATTGACATTTTTTAAGACGGGCATTTCCTGCTTTCCCTGAAAATAACTTTTATTTATATCTTTTAGCTCTAACAGCATACTGCCTGCCCCCTTACTCCATCACATTCATCACACCGGCATTTCCAGCATCGCCCTGATTTTCACCATTCTCCATGCTGTCCGGCAAAATAGCCTCCATACCTTCCTGTGTCAGTTCATCTGGAAAAGCAATGTAGTCATCCTCTGTCAGTCCATCAAGAATCTGGTACTCAAGCATTTCCTCATCAATCTCTCCAACACTTATCTCTTTCTTGCATACCTTTTGATTGTCATCACAGCTCCACACATAGTAAGTATTTGTCTCATCATCTGATACTACATAGTAGTTTGGAATCCAAAGACCTGTCTTTTCCTCTGTTTCTCCAGTATCCTCCTCCATGATTACATGCTGTCCAAGCATCAGATCCATTGCCTCATTGACAGTCACATAGAAGTGATACTTGCTGCTCTCTGCTGAGGAATCAGAATAACCGTTATTATTATTATTATCTGTTGCCGGCTCTGTCTCTATTTTGCTTACAACACCAGTATATATCTTATCCTCATCAGCTCTTGGACGAATTACCATCTGCTCACCCACATATAAGCTGTAAATATTCATTTCATTGCAGGTTCCCTTAATTCTGTAATCACCAGTAGCCAGAATTGTCATAAATGCATTTGAACCAGAAGAACCATAATTATATGAATCACCGCTGCCTGATGAATCAGAATTGATACTTTTTACAATACCGTCAATATCTGAATAGACAACTGCATTATCAACATTTTTCTCCAACTGTGCACGCTCTAGCTGCTTGACACTGATATTATATTCCTGCTTATGAATTGAATTTTGTGCTGAAAGAATCTGAAGATTATACGCCTGCTTCTCAGACTCCTTCGCCTTAGATGCCTGCACATTCAGCTCATTTAACTGCTGGTTCATCGTCTGGAGTGTATTATTCATCTCCTCCAATTCCAGATCAGCTTCCTGAATCTTTTGCTTCATTGCCTCAACATCATAGGAAAACAGAGGATCACCCTTTTTAACTTCATCTCCAACTTCTACAAAAGTCTCCTTGAGCTGCTTATCAGAATCAAGCTTGATATCCTTTGACTCCTGCGGATCTACAACACCGACAAGGCGCGTCTTTATGCCAAGTGCGCCCTGATCCATAATGTCAGACACCTTGCTCATATAAACAGATCCTTCTGCAGACTCTGCAGATGCCGATTTTTCCTGAGTATAATAATTTTTATAATAATACAAGCCGCCGCCTGCCGCAGCAATTAAAACAAGACCGATTAAAACGGTTCTTTTTCTCATACTTTCCATCCCTTCCCGCAATGCGGTTTGTTGTTCTTTTTTTAATTTAGATACAGTATATCACTTTCTGACAATATTTAAAAGTGTTCAATTCTTACGATAAATTTAAAATGTAATTTCAGTTATTAACTTTTCTTTAAGGCAAAAACCAAGAAAGGCCAAAACCTCATTCAAAGCGAAAGAAAGGTTTTGACCTTTTGGCAGTTTTATGAATCAAAACTTGTAAAGTGGTATATAATAAGATCAATCTAACAATTTTCCCTCTCTATATGACCACTCAAGATAGTTTGGATTTTGATAATATAAATCAGTATTAAAATTCGATATCTCATCACTAATAAAAGAAGAAAATATTTTCATCAACTCTGAAACTTCATCTCCCGGCTTCGCACAGTCCTCTATCATAATACTATATAATTTACCAATATCAAGAAAACTCGGGATCGAATACTTGCAAGCCGATATTGTATCAAAATTTCCCTGCTTTATTTTATAATAATCAACTACTTCATCGCTAACCTGTTCAAAACTAAGGCAGTGATCTACCTCTGCATCATACAAAAGCTTTTTTATACCATCTTCACCAATTTGATTCACAATATCTCCACGATGATTTTTTGTTTCTCTTGCAATATATTCAATTAGTGCGCACACATAAAAATAATCATTTCTTTCCTTCTCTGTCATAAACTACCTCACTCTTTACAAACGTCAGACAATCAAGCGCCGACAATGTATGGAAACTTATTTGATGTGTCGGATATTTAAATTCTGCCAACACCCAAAACTGCTTTCTGTTTATTCGCCCTGCTAGAAAATCATTTACGTAATTCCATACTGTATCATTTGCCATAGGTCCCTCTACAATATCATAGGAATGTGTTTTTCCACTTCTACACTCTGCAATAAAGTCTAACCACGCATCTGATATTTCTGGAAATCTTAATATATTTAATTTTTCATTCGGCTTATATTCATAGTAATTGATTATCGGATCACCAATTCCGCGATTTGCCCATCTTACTGCCTGTTTAAAATTATTGGTGCAATAAAATCCCCAAGAAAAATCTTTTGTATACCTTGCCTTTCTTACTTCTGGGTACTGAACAATCTCTTTACTCGCATGATATAGTTCCATTCTTCACCTCTTTATTAAATTACCATCTTGTTCTACTTACCTTTTAATAATAGTAATAAAAAAAGTGTCTGTCAAGTTTTTGCTCTTCCACATTTTTGGTTGTTTTCTTTCGTTTCTTGTGGTATACCTATTATGAAAAAAAGACTGACTTTGAGAAAGGCTTATTATTATACATATGAATATCCAAAACATTGATTTATTTGAAATGCACGAACCTTTAACAGGTTCTTTTCCTTTTGCTGCCCTGACGGCTGTTCTGCCTGATGACATTTCTTCTATATCGATTCACTGGCAGGACACGATGGAAATTCTTCTAATCCGTGAAGGAAATGGACGAGTATCAATTGACCTTGAAAAAATTTCGGTAAAAAAGGGCGATATCTGTCTGATCTTACCAGGTCAGCTGCATTCCATTGACGCAGATTCAAACTCCTCACTGAAGATTAGCATGATTCAATTTCCGCTGTCTCTTCTTTCTGGAGGTACAGATAATGACGATGCATTTGCATTTTTAGAGCCACTCTCAAAGGGAGAACAAGTCATTCCATGGCTTATCACGCCTGAAGACGGCTGGTACAATGAGTTTCGTCAATGTTTTGAGGAAATGTTTCAGCTGCAGACGTTTTATTCAGCAGCTTACCCGCTTGGCATAAAGAGCTGTCTCTTTCGCCTGTTTTATCTGCTATTTTACAATGAGCCGTCTGTAAAACCAAAGAGCCGCCCACAAAAATCAGTAGTAAAGACAAAGCAAATCATTAGCTATATCACAGATCATTACAGTGAACCGCTGTCTACTGAGCAAATGGCAAAAGTATGTGAATTTAGTGAGTCTCACTTTATTAAGTTCTTTAAGTCCACGATTGGCATAACATTCACAGAATGCTTAAACAGCTATCGCCTGTCTCAAGCTGCTAGACTTCTGCTTGCAGACACTGATGAACCAATCATGGACATTGCAAGAAGATGCGGTTTTAACAGCATTCCTCATTTTAACCGCGTCTTTAAGAAAAAATATGGAATTACGCCAAGTGCGCTTCGCGGCACAAAATCTTCTCCAGAGAAGGCAGATCCATCGCTCTCATAACAATATCACAATTTGCCGTCTCTCCTTCTGGTGACAAATTGGAATGAATGTAGCATGCACCCATACCAAGTGATTTTGCAGTACGTATATCATCATATTCACTATTTCCGATCATCATTACCTTTGTGGGATCTAAGCCTTCTGACGTTAATAATGCCTTAAAATAAGCAGCATCTGGCTTTTTGCAATGGTAATCTGATGACAGGCACACCTTATCAAAGTAATCGTAAATACCAAGATAGCGCAGCTCGCTAGCAGTAAATACCTGCTGCGCATTGCTAAGCACATAGAGCTTTTTTCCTTTCTTTTTCAGGTGGGCAAGAAGCTCTTTTGCACCATAATATAAGCGAACATAGCGCAGTGAAAAGCTTCGAAATACCTGCGCGGCATCCACAGCCTCCTGTATAGAAACACGCACACCCTTTTCTTCATATAAACGCATAAAGACACGCTCTACCTGCGGCTCAGGAATCTGCTTGGGATTTTCATGCAAAAGCCGCTCTTCCTCATCATGAATCAATGCACCATATCTCCAGCGAAGCTCCCATGAGCCGTACTTTGCTCCTTTGTAGGCATAATATTTTGCCATAAACTCCCAAAGCTCATGATCACCCTCTTCTGTATGAATGTCAATCAGAGTGCCATACAGATCAAAAAAATATGCCTGATAATCTGGCATGTTAGGCGCAACAATCGGTGTATACCGCTCATTTTTGATATAGCGTCCTTTTTTTCCTGCTTGTGAAATGAGGATGCCATCACCGTCATTTATGGTACAGATCTTTCGTCCTGTTTCCTCCTCGTAACTTTCCAGTATCTCCTTTGTCTGTTCATAAGCAGTCAGATATGCCAGGTAATGCGGCATAATATTTAACGGCACAATGCCAAAACCGCTGCAGTCTACATTTTCTCCAACTTCCTCAATACCACCGGGTTCAATCTGACAGGCAAACTCCATCGTATCGCCAAGAACCATGCTGCCGGCACTTATTCCTATAAGCACATGGCGGTTAGCAAGCTCAGTCAAAACTTCCAGACTATTTTTCCACTTTTTTAAATGCTTGCGCAGATAAAATGGATTTCCGCCCATCAAAATAACAACATCATATGCCAATAAAAAAGTCGCGTCCTGAAATTCCACGTCCACGCACTCCGGCTCAAGTCCAAAGCGCCTCATGAGCGCACTTAATACTGGAACATTATGATCTTTTTCTTTGTACCGGCACGAGGCGGTTGTCACAAGCGCTGCTCTTCTTGAGATTGGCACAAGTGCTTTTTTTATTTCTTCCTCCAACTGCGGGGATGTTATGCCGTCCGATGTCAGTAATATCATTTTTTCCTCATTTCCGCACAAAACTGTGCTAATTTTATAAACTAATTATACCCTTTCCCACTCCGATTTGCAAGCAAAAGGGCGCGCACCCTGCGGTACGCGCCCTAAATTTTTTATTAAGTAATTAGAAATCTACTTCTTCATCGTAGTAGCAGCACTTTAACAGCTTTGCCATCTGCTCTGGGTTAATGCTTCTTGGATTGGATCCTGTACAAGCATCACCTACTGCAAGCTCTGCAACTGTTGGCAGCTTCTCCATAAATTCTTTCTCGTCGATGATTCCGCCCTCATAATCCTTGATGCAGGTCGGGATATCAAGCTGCTTATTCATGTTCTGGATATGAGCGATCAGTGCATCTACAAGCTCTGCATCGGTGCTTCCCTCTAAGTGAAGGAATCTTGCGATATTTGCATATCTCTTCTGTGCTTCTGGCTCTACTGCATTGAAGCGGATAACCTTTGGCAGGTACATTGCGTTTGCACATCCATGAACGATATGTCCGCCACTGTAAGCTGCACCAGTCTTATGTGCCATGGAGTGAACGATTCCAAGCAGTGCGTTAGAGAATGCCATACCAGCCAGACACTGTGCATCATGCATCTTTGCACGTGCATTCATGTCGCCATTGTAGGATGGAATCAGATACTCGCTGATCAGCTCGATTGCATGAAGTGCTAACGGATCAGTGTACTCGCAGTGAAGAGTAGAAACATATGCCTCGATTGCGTGAGTCATTGCATCCATACCGGTGTGAGCAGTCAGCTTCTTTGGCATGGTCTCTGCTAACTCAGGATCTACGATTGCAACATCTGGTGTGATGTTAAAGTCTGCTAACGGGTACTTGATACCCTTCTTGTAATCGGTAATAACGGAGAATGCGGTTACCTCGGTAGCAGTACCTGATGTAGACGGAATCGCACAGAACTTAGCCTTTGTACGAAGTGTCGGGAAGTTAAACGGAATGCACAGATCCTCAAATGTAACATCCGGATACTCGTAGAATGTCCACATAGCCTTTGCTGCATCAATCGGGGAACCTCCGCCGATCGATACAATCCAGTCTGGTCCAAACTCGGTCATCGCTGCTGCACCCTTCATGACAGTATCCACTGATGGATCCGGCTCTACGCCTTCAAACAGCTTAACCTCCATACCTGCTTCCTGTAAATAGGAAACAACCTTATCCAGAAAACCGAAACGCTTCATAGAACCACCGCCGACAACGACGAATGCCTTCTTTCCTTTTAGCGTCTTTAATGCTTCAAGTGCTCCCTTGCCATGATACAGATCTCTTGGTAATGTAAATCTTGCCATGATAATTCTTCCTTTCTATTCTGGTCTGTCTAACTTCAGCCAGTTTTTATTAAATGATATATTTTTATTCCATCCTGCTTTTGCAAGACTTCGTTTGTTAATTATCAAACAAAGTTACTTTATCACATTTATCCGAAATAATCAAGCATTTTTTTGTAAATTTTCCAAGAAATTTCTGTATAAAAAGATCTGCTCATCCGTTTTTTTCAACAGATGAGCAGATCTTACTACTCGTTTAATAGTTTTACTAAAATCTCGTTTACAGCTGTTGGATTTGCCTTGCCTTTCATGACCTTCATAGTCTGTCCAACTAAGAAGCCGATAGCCTTTTGCTTTCCTGCCTTATAGTCTGCTACTGACTGTGGATTTGCGGCAATGACTTCCTCTACTGTTTTCTGCAGTGCATCTGTGTCACTTACCATACCAAGACCATGCTCTTTTACATAGCTCTCTGGCTCAATGTCGTCTGCAAAAATCTTTTCAAAAACTTCCTTTGCAATTGTCTGGTTGATTGTTTTTTTCTCAACAAGTGCGATCAGCATAGCCAAATGCTTCGGTGAAAAATCAAGCTCATCAGGATCCATCATCTGCTCTTTTAAAAGACGCATTGTTTCTGTCATCAGCCAGTTTGATACCTTCTTTGGCGCTGCACCAAGAGCAACAGTCTGCTCGAAAATATCAGCCATACGCTTAGAACCTGTGATAATATCAGCATCATAATCCGGAATCTCATATTCTTCCTTATAGCGTGCCATCTTTTCATCACGAAGCTCCGGCTGAGCAGACTTTAAGCGCTCAATCCACTCGTCTGGAATCTGAAGCGGCGGCAGATCTGGTTCTGGGAAATAGCGATAATCCTGCGCATCCTCTTTTGAACGCATAGGATATGAATATTCCTTATTGTCATCCCAGCGTCTCGTCTCCTGAACAACACTCTTGCCTTCTTCAATAAGCTCAATCTGACGCGCTCTCTCCGATTCAATGGCACGCGCAATAGCCTTAAATGAATTTAAATTCTTCATTTCGGTACGTGTTCCAAATTTCTCTGCACCAACAGGGCGAACAGACAAGTTGACATCAGCACGCATAGAACCTTCCTGAAGCTTACAGTCTGAAGCACCAAGATATTGTATAATCAGGCGAAGCTTTTCAAGATATGCAATAACTTCATCAGCACTTCTCATATCTGGCTCAGAAACAATCTCTATAAGCGGCACACCTGAACGGTTATAGTCTACTAATGAGACATCCTCCCACTCATCATGAACAAGCTTTCCTGCATCTTCCTCCATATGGATCTCATGGATACGTACAATCTTTTTCTGACCGTTTACATCTATCTTGATACCGCCATCATGACATATCGGATAATACAGCTGAGAGATCTGATAGTTCTGCGGATTATCTGGATAAAAATAGTTCTTACGATCAAATTTGCAATACTGATTGATCTGACAATTAGTTGCCAGTCCAACTGCCATTGCATACTCAACAACCTGCTTGTTTAATACAGGAAGCGAACCTGGAAGTCCAGTGCAGACAGGACATGTATGGCTGTTTGGAGCACCTCCAAATGCGGTGGAGCAGCCGCAGAAAATTTTTGTTTTTGTTGCCAGCTCCACATGAACCTCAAGACCGATCACGGTTTCATACTGTGCCATCACGCTTCCTCCTCTCTTGCCTTTTCATACGCAAAACCTGCGCGAAGCAATGTTTTTTCCTGGAAACAGCCGCCAAGAAGCTGCATTCCAATTGGAAGACCCTTATTGTCTTTTCCGCACGGAATTGACAAACCTGGGATTCCGGCAAGATTTGCAGATATTGTATAAATATCACTTAAATACATCTTGATAGGATCCTGTAAGCTGCTGCCTAAAAGCGGTGCAGTAGTTGGTGCTGCCGGTGCCAGAATAATATCATATTTTTCAAATGCCTTATCAAACTCCTGCTTGATAAGTGCTTTTGTCTTTAATGCCTTTAAATAATAAGCATCATAATATCCTGAGCTTAAAACAAAGGAACCTAACATGATACGGCGCTTTACCTCTGAACCGAAGCCTTCAGAACGTGTCTTTTTGTACATGCTGTGAAGATCACCATATTCTTTTGTGCGGTAGCCATACTTTACTCCATCAAAACGCTCAAGGTTTGAGCTAGCCTCTGCCGATGCTATGATATAGTATGCCGGAATTGCATATTGAACAAGACCTAAATCAAACTCCTCTACAATAGCTCCCATACGCTTAAAAGTTTCTGCTGCCTTAAAAATTGCTGCCTTTACTTCGCTGTCAAGACCTTCGCCAAAATAGTCCTTTGGAAGTCCGATGCGAAGACCTTTTACATCTCTTACAAGTGCAGACGTAAAATCATACTCTTCGCGTTTCATCGACGTGCTGTCTTTTTTATCATAGGAAGCAATTGTCTCAAGAACAGCTGCGCAGTCAGTAACATTTTTTGTCATCGGACCAATCTGATCAAGTGAAGAACCATAGGCAATAAGTCCATAACGGGAAACCGTGCCATATGTTGGCTTCATACCGGTGATACCGCAGAATGCAGATGGCTGACGAATGGAACCGCCTGTATCAGAACCAAGTGCAAAAAAACATTCATTTAAGGCAACTGCTGCTGCACTTCCTCCTGAAGAACCGCCTGGAACATGGTCTGGATTATGAGGATTTCTTGTAACACCATAATATGAAGTCTCTGTTGTACTTCCCATCGCAAACTCATCCATGTTTGTCTTTCCAATGATTACACAGCCTGCATCAGTTAAGTTTTGAACTGCAGATGCCGTGTAGGTTGGAATATAATTTTCCAAAATTTTTGAACTGCAGGTAGTCAACAGTCCTTTAGTGCACATATTATCCTTGATGGCTACCGGTACGCCGGCAAGTGCTCCTGTCAGCTCACCCTTGTCTATTTTTTCCTGAATAACATCAGCCTGCTTGTAAGCGCCCTCTTTATCGAGTGTCACATACGCATGATACCTGCCTTCTGTCTGATCAATCTGTGCGAAAACTGCATCAAGCGCCTCCCGCACGGAGATCTCTTTTTCTTTTATCTTTTTTCCCAGCGAAACTGCTGTCAATTTTTGAATCTCCATTAAACTGTCTCCTGTCTCTCCACTACCTGTTATCTAATCAAGCCAAATGTTTTGTAATTATTCAGAACACCATTACACAGTCTTTGGAACCTTGAATGCCCCGTTTTTCTGTTCCGGTGCATTTGCAAGTGTCTCCTCGCTTCCATCTCCATTTGTAACTACATCCTCACGGAACACATTGAAAACAGGGAATGCATGACTCATTGGCTCTACATTGGATGTGTCCAGCTCACCAAGCATATCTATATAGTCAAGCATATCAGACATATCTTTTTTTGCCTGCTCCTTTTCCTCTTCGGAAAGCGCGAGCTTTGCTAATATTCCAACATACTCTATTGTCTCATCATCAATTATATTTGCCATCGTGATTTCCTTCCAATTTTTCTTTATATTTTTACGAAAGCGTTTTGACTTCTTCGTCTCACCGCTCATTAAATGTTACGGCTCCAGTCTGGAAAGATCTCTTGGGAAGAGGCAGGTCTCACGCACGTTGTCCTCACCGATCAGCTTCATCGTCAGACGCTCTAGGCCAATGCCGAGTCCTCCGTGCGGCGGCATTCCATGCTTGAAGATATCAAGGTACTGATCCATGCCTTCAGTTGTCATACCCTTTGCCTCGATCTTGTCAAGAAGCATCTGATACTCGTGAATACGCTGTCCTCCTGTTGTAACCTCAAGTCCCTTAAATAATAGATCGAAGCTTTGAGTGAATGTCTTGTCATCTGGATCATCCATTGCATAGAATGGACGCTTCTTGCTCGGATAGTGAGTAACAAATACGAAGTCTGCGCCATATTCTTCCTCGAAGTAGCGGCCAATCAGTGCTTCCTCCTCTGGTTCAAGATCATATGGGTTTCTGATCTGTCTGTTATATTTCTCTGCCACAAGACGCTTTGCCTCATCGAATCGTACCTGTGGAATCTCATCAACCTTTGGAAGTGTAATGTCAAGCATATCAAGCTCTGTTTTATAATCCTTCTTTAACAGCTCCATTGTGTACTGTAAAAAGCCGGTTTCCATTGCCATGATATCCTGAAAGCTGTCGATAAAGCCCATCTCAAAATCGAGACTCGTATATTCATTTAAGTGGCGTTTTGTGTTATGCTTCTCTGCACGAAATACAGGTCCAGTCTCAAACACACGGTCAAACACGCCGACCATCATCTGCTTGTAAAACTGCGGGCTCTGTGCGAGTACCGCCGGACGGTGGAAATAATCAAGCTTAAATACATTAGAACCGCCCTCTGCTCCCTTTGCTCCGATCTTTGGAGTTCTGATCTGCGTGAAGCCCTGTGAAGTTAAAAATTCACAAAAGCCTCTTGCAATTCCCTCCTGAATGCGAAACTTTGCTCGCTCTTTCAAATTGCGAAGAGATAATGGACGATAGTTTAATTTTGCTTCCAGTGAAGTATTTAGTTTCCATTTGTTGACAGGTAATGGCATTGCTGCCGAAGGCTCTGATAAAATAGTCACTGATGTTAAACGAAGCTCTCTTCCAAACGGTGCTCTCTTTTCTTCATAAACAACACCCTCTACACGAATTGCGCTCTCATCCTTTAATTCGCCTAACTCAAAGCCTGCTGTTTTTTCTTCATAGACACACTGAATGAGTCCCTCTGCCTTTCGTAAGATCACAAAGCGTACATCGCCCATGTCTCTTACGGCATGAACCATTCCCTCCATGCGAACAGTCTTTCCATCACAGCTTCCCTGTGCTAATTCCTTAATACTTGCATACTCTTTTTTGCTGATTCCACTGATAAATTCCATGTTGTCCTTTCTTTTCAGCCAAAATACGAGTCTCCATGGTTGATGCTGGTACCTTTATTTATTATAATGCTTACGAATTGCTCCGTTACTCCGTAACTCTCGCAATTCTAAAAATATTCGGATTCGCTAACTTGTTTTGCAAGTTGCTGCATTATACAAAAAACCCCGGAAACTGTAACTTATTACAGTCTCCGGGGCGAAACATCTTCGTTCCGCGGTACCACCCGCATTCAATCCATATCTGGATCACTCTATGGTTATAACGTAAACCAACGTGCAAACCTACCCTTTTACTCATAATAAAAGCTCAGAATGCCCGCTCCGGAGCGTTCCCACACCCAGTCCCTCATGACGGCGCTCTCAGTCGGTGACGCCCTCTTCCTGTCAAGATCGTTGGGATAGAGTCTCCTTCAATGCGTTTCTTATGGTTCATTACTATAGCACACTAAAGTTTAAATTGCAAGTAAAAAATATCTAATCTGTGAACTGTAGTTTAGAAATTGTCAATATTCACAATATGGCCGTGTTCAAAATGCATTATTTTTGTAAATTCAATCGTTCCTTGTGGGTCATGCTCAACGACAATTATAAATTTATTCTTCTTTTTTGCAATAAGATTTAACAGCTGCTCATATTTTTCTCTTGTTTCCTGATCAAGACCAGCCTCAATTTCATCTACAATCAAAACAGATGCTTCTTCGATTCTAAGAAGCATTTTCATGATTAACAGCTTCTTTCGCTGTCCCACCGACAATGATTTTCCCTCATTTTCGATGGCACGATCCGCCGCTATATCATATTCTTTTAACAGATATGTCACAGCTTCTCCATCGTTTTGTGTGATAATGTGTAAATAATCTTCTACTGTCTCGTTTAAAAAAATCTCCTCCTGACCAACATACAAAAACTGGCGGCTCATATCCTGTTTGCTATAAACATCAACTGATTGTGAATTGATTCTTATTGTTCCACTGTCTGGTCGATAAAGTCCGAGCAAAAGCTTGATAAATGTAGACTTTCCGCAGCCATTTTCACCCATCAGGCGAACCATCTCTCCTTTTTGCAGACAGCAAGAAACTTGTGTTAAGGCAGGTGCGCCGCTTGCATAAGAAAAATAAACTGAGTTGAACTCGATTGATTCAACATCTGTTAATGACTCTGTTTTCTGGCGTGGCTCTAATTTGCACACCTTATCTACATTCTCAAAGCTTACTTGTGCACGCATAATTTGCCGCAGCAATTCCTGTACATTCTGACCCTGCGAATTAATTACAGTTGACAACATCGTAAAAAAGATCAAATTTCCAATTGATCCCCCCCATGAAGGAATTAACAATAAAACAGACAGCAACATAGTAGATATTGTGTTATAATGTTCGGACAACTTGGACCAAAAAAGCATAAGGCGATCTTCTTTTTTTGCAGTCTTAATAAAATCACTTAATTTTCTCGTTGTTTCCTGCTGAAAGTAATCGAGCACATCATTTGTCTGGACAAGTGTCATTGAGTCAATATACTGATTGCAGACGGCATGGCACTGTTTCATCTTCTGATTTGTCTTACCTGCCTTTTGTGAAATTCGTTTTCGCCCCAAAAATGACACATACCAACCAAGACCAACTGAAAACACCAAAAAAACTGCAAATTTTATGCTAAATGCAAAGGCCAATACCATACATACAATAGTTGTCAATACCGCACTGATAAACGACGGTATATGATGACCTGTCACGCGAAATACATCAAGCACATCAGCATACATTGTATGCTTTAGCACCTCTGCACCAATCTTATCAGCATCGGATAAGGAAGCGGCCGCAAGTGCTGCCTCCATCTTGAGTGTCAAGTCTCTCATACAAAGACCGCCTAACTTATCTAGCAGCAAATACCATCTAATTTCCATCCAGGTATTAAACCCCATACATGATAAAAATGCTGCGAATGCGGCAAGCAAAAAAAGAAGTTCTTTCTGCCCCAGATTGTTTGCCTGTGAGATACGGTCTACCAAAAAGCGCATTCCACACGGAATCAAAAGGTTGCTCACGGTCACTGCCGCCATGATCACAAATGACATCACAAAAAGCTTTTTATATGTGATAATCATTTTTTTGTAATAGGTCATTATCAATTTCATTATTTTATTTATCCCTCAATATTTTCTATTGCATTTTGCATATTTATGATATCATTTATTTGCTATCATTGTCTGTTCTAAGAGTGTTTTACATCTGCCTTTTTTTATGGTTCATGCGCTCTTGGCACCAGCTTCCTATCTCGGTGAGGCATAAAAAAAGGAGTATTAAAAAAAGGCCTGGAATCAAAATCATCCACCATGCGCGCATAACGAAGGCATTCTGGGCAAGTGCGAGCATACTGCCCCACGAGATTGTCTCTATTGGAAGACCAAGCCCCAGAAAGCTAAGTGTTGATTCTTCAGCTATTGCTGTTCGTACACTCATAATAATCATAAATAAAATGGATGGAAGAAAATTTGGTGCAAGATGCCAGTAAAGCACATGAAAAAAGCCGCCGCCCATGCACTGTGATGCCGTGACAAAGCCGCTTTCTTTTACTGTTTTTGCCTGTGTGCGCACGATTTTTGCCATTGAGAACCATCCACAAAGTCCTATCGCTGCACTCATTCCTATGATATTTTTTCCAAATACTGCCTGCACAAATAAGACAAGCAAAAGCGACGGAACAGAAAGAAGCACCTCTACAAGACGCATCAAAAGCCTATCCAGCCACGCAGGTGACAGTGCACTTGCTGTACCATACAAAACTGCAATAACTGCTGATATCGCAGCAGACAAAAAGCCAATGGTAAGAGAAACACGTCCGCCATGCCATATACATGAAAATAAATCGCGTCCCATCGTATCTGTTCCAAAGAAAAATTCACGCCCTGGTGCGCGGCTGCAGTTCATAAGATCCATATAGGACGCATCTTTGCAAAAAAATGGTGCAAACACACATCCCATAATCAAAATACCAAGCAGCACAAAGGAAAGAAACGGTACTTTTTTTCTCTTCATTATATGTTTTTCAGAACTCATTTTTCCTCCTGCGCCATATATGGATTTAGCCTCGCGTTTACTAGCTCTGCAATCGTGTTTGCTGCTATCATCACTACTCCTGTTAAAAGGCATAGTACCATAAGCATGTTGTAATCAGACGTTTTGGCACTCTCATACGTAAGCATACCAATTCCCGGATAGCCAAATACTGCTTCTACCAAATAAGTACCGCCAAGAATATGCGCTACCGAAACTGCCATAAGACTAATATAAGCTGGCAGCACATTTTTTAGGCAGTGCCGAAATAAGATTGTGCTGTCTTTTGTTCCCTTTGCACGTGCAAGCACGATATATTCTGAACGTGTTTCTTCGCAGAGCATATTTCGCACCATATAGGCAAAATACCACAAATGACCAGCCACTGAGGCAATCAATGGCAGCACAAGATGACGCAATCTGTCAAGTAAGCTGCCTCCTCCAATTGAATATGCACCGCTTGCCGGGAGCCAGCCAAGCAATACGCTGAACACAAAAATCAGTATGAGTGCCATCCAAAATTCAGGAATGCAGCTTGTAATCGTTCCAAGGCGCACAATAAGTCTGTCTGCAAATTTATTTTCATTCCAAGCACATAAAAGTCCTAACAGCAGTGCTCCAATAAATAAAATCACATAGCTTAATACGCCTAAAATAAGTGTATTTTGGATACGTTCTTTGATCACAATAGTAACGTCCTGCTTATATTTGTAGGAGATTCCAAAATCACCGGACAGCGCCAGCTTAAGCCAGCGCACATATTGTACCGGAATCGGATCATTTAATCCAAGGCGTTCTCTGGCACTGTCCTTTTGTTCTTCACTCATTTTCTCTACGCGCTCACCATAGTACGACTGCAACGGATCAATCGGCGTAATTCGTGATAAGAAAAACACAATGGCAGACAGCACCCATATGCTGATAAAAAATGCAGCAATCTTTTTGAAAAGCACACTAAGCCATTTGTTCTTCATCGCTCATTTCCTTTCGTTTTGTTACTGATTTTCAATTGTCCAGTCACAGATATTCCAGAAAATGCCTACACCGTGATGACCTAATACAGTATCTTCATCTATTCCCTGAATCGTATTCTCTGCTGCGTAAAGCGCATCAATATAGCAGAAGAATGTGTAAGCCGGTGTCTCTGCTAATGCTTCCTGAAACTTTGCATAAGCCTCCTTACGCTCATTTTCATCCTCTGTCTGGCGTGCCTGTGTTAAGTATTCATCTACAAGTGCATTTGAATATCCAGAATAATTTGCTCCCTTATCTGTACCAAATACCTTGTATGTATGATCATCTGCATCAAACGGAGATCCCCATCCAATGATGCAGCACTCCTGTCCTGCCCAGTCGATTCCTCCTGCCGGTACATCTGCTTTTACATCAAGTCCTGCCTCGCGAAGCTGCTGTGCTGCAATCTGCGCCATATCAATGCGCACCTGATCACCTAGTGTCGCGTTAATTGTAAAGCTAATTCTCTCTCCGTTTCTGCACCAGTAGCCATCTGCATCTTGTGTGCATCCTGCTGCCTCAAAAATCTCTGCCGACTTTTCTAAGTTATAATCGTAGTGCTCCACATTTTCATTGTTATATTTATTTCGCTGCAGAGGACCATATGCCACTTCACCCTTATCTAACAACACTGCATCAAGGATTGCCTTACGGTCAATCGCATAATTGATTGCCGGGATCAGATCGGCATTTTCCTGCCAATACTCGTTATTAAAGTTGTAGAGAATGCCTCTGTAGTCAGAAGTTGTCATATCGTACACTTTAAATTCGTCATTATCAGCAAAAAGTGATTCTTCCTTTGGTGTAATCTGCGCCAAATCAAGCTCGCCGCTTAATAGCTGCATTGCCTTTGCATTATCATCTGTCACAATCTTAAATACAATTGTATCAATATTAGCTGCACCGGCAAAATACTCCTCATTCTTTTCCATTGTAATAGTCTGTCCTGCATCCCAGCTTACAAACTTATATGGTCCTGTTCCAACTGGTGCACGGAAAAAGTCAGATGTCTGCCAATCTTCACCCTCTAACAGATGCTTTGGCATAACAGGTTTTGTCATATATTCCAAAAAAGCGGTATTAACGTTAGAAAGATGAAAAGCTACCGTATGTTCGTCAATCACCTCAATGCTCTCTATATCCTCATAATCAGGTGCATTCTCTGATTCATTTGCCGGATCCATAATTGCTTCGAATGTAAATTTTACATCCTCTGCTGTAAAAGGCTCACCATCATGCCACTTGACTCCTTCCTCAAGATGAAACGTGTATGTTAAATTCTCCTCATCATACTCCCAGCTCTTTGCCAGACGTGGAATAATTTGATTATCACCATCATGATCAGTAAGACCATCAAATAACAGCACGTTTATTTCGCAGTGCTCATCCATTGCCGGGTTAATGCGTGTATAGTCAGTGCTTCCATATACAAGTGTAGTTTTGTCTGCTTCGTCTGCAAATGCTGTTTTTGAAAAGCCTGCTGAAAATACAAATGCTGCCGCCATAAACGCAGCACAGCCTGCCGTTAAATTTCTTACATGTTTTTTTCTCATATCATTCTCCTTTTTTGTAAATAAAAATTCTAATCAGCTTTTTTATTTATCAAAGTCACTTGCAGTCTGCCTTGCTTCGCGAATGGATATTCCCTGCTTTCTTGCAATTGATGCCAAATCTTCATACTCATACTTTTCATGTGAAGTACCATAGCCTGTCGAAACTTTCTTTCTCACATCACCATATGGAGTCTTTATTGTCTTTATAGAGCGTGTCATAGTATAGCGTCTTGAAAACTGCTCTCTAACACCAAGCGTAGTTGTATGCAAAAATATAAGTTCAATCATGCGGTCGCGGTCTTCCTCACGGCACATCACCTCAAGTAAAATGCCTGGTCTGGATTTTTTCATTCCTGTGGAGACAGTAAACACTTCCAGAGCACCTGATGCTAAAATTGTCTCTGTTGCAAAGCCAATCTCCTCTGCAGTCATATCATCTATGTTGCAGCAAAGCTCAGAAACACGGCTTACATCATCTGCTGTCTCTCCTAACATCGCACGGACACAATTTGCCATCTCAAAATCCTTCTTGCCCATTCCATAACCGATAGCCTTCGTCTTCATAACTGGCATATCACCAAATTTTGTGGCAAAATGTTTTAAAAGTGCTGCGCCTGTCGGTGTACAAAGCTCTCCCTGAATCCTTCCTCCATAAATCGGCACATCCTTTAAAATATAAGCAGTTGCCGGTGCTGGTACTGGCAAAATACCATGTGCACAGCGTACTTTTCCGCTTCCAACATGAACTGGTGATACAATCACCTGATCAACAGAAAGCTCCTCCATAAGCATACATACTGCTGTAATATCAGCAACGGCATCCATAGTTCCTACTTCGTGAAAATGAATTTGATCAACTGGTACACCATGTGCTGCACTTTCAGCCTGGGCGATCAGCTGATAAACTGCCATTATATCATCCTTTACGCGATCTGATACCGGCAGATGATCTCTTACGATATGCTCAATATCATGCAGGCTGCTGTGGTGATGATGTGCACCATGCGCATGATCGTGGTCATGATGATGATCTTCATGATCGTGGTCATGGTCTTCATGATCATGATGGTGGTCGTGGTCATGGTGATGGTCTTCATGGTCATGATGATGATCGTGATCATGATGATGCACATCAAGGCTTTCCTCTTCCTCACCATTTACTGTCACCTTACTGTGTGTTCCTGTAATACCGCATTTTTGCGTTTTTTCTTTTTCAAAATGAACTCCCGGGATTCCAAGTGCATTCATTTTTTCAAAAAATGCATCCTGATCAGGCAAAAGCTCTGAAAGTGCTGCTGTCAGCATATCACCTGCTGCACCCATTCCACAATCTAAATATAATGTTCTCATTTGTTTTTTCTCCTTTATTTCAAATGATTAATAGTTACATATGATTCATCATTCCTGCCAAGTAGCCGGCGCCAAAACCATTGTCAATATTTACTACAGATACACCGCTTGCACAGGAATTAAGCATTGATAAAAGTGCTGAAACACCGCCAAAAGATGCACCGTATCCTACGCTTGTAGGAACTGCAATGACGGGGCAATCTGCTAAGCCGCCTATTACACTTGCTAGTGCGCCTTCCATTCCGGCTATTGCAATGATTACACTTGCACTCATGATTTCATCCATATGATTTAATAAACGATGCAGTCCTGCCACTCCAACATCATATAGGCGCACAACCTCGTTTGCATGAATTTCTGCTGTCAGCGCTGCTTCCTCTGCTACCGGAATGTCAGATGTTCCGCCTGTCGCCACAACAATCTTTCCCTTTCCAGTCGGTTTTGGCATTTCTCCGATAATGCCAACTCTTGCATCTTTGTGATAATGCAATGGATGTACCTGACTAATCATATCTGCTGCTTCTGATGATAAACGTGTAATTAAAATGTGATCCTGACCATTTTTTAACATAGTAGATACAATTCCAATCATCTGCTCTGGTGTCTTTCCTGCACCATAGATTACTTCTGCTGCGCCTTGGCGGATTTTTCTGTGTAAATCCACCTTTGCATATCCAATATCCTCAAAAGGCTCTTTTTTTATTTCAAGCAGTGCATCATCTATACTCATACTTCCTGCCTTCACTGCTTCTAGTATCTGTCTTGCCTCGCTATTCACAACTTTATCTCCCCATATAATCAAATTTTTTATCTGGCCTGCAAATCAAGCAGCACTTCTTTGTAATATTTTTTCAATTCTATAAGAATTTCCTCTCGCATTTCTAAAAGCTTTGTCATCTGTGCTGCCGGCATCTGAATCTTTGCAGAATCATTTAAATAACGCACACGAAAATCTGTAAAGCCAAGAGAGAACAGATAATTTTCTGCTTCTTCCGTCTTTTCAAGCTTTTCTGCAGTAATGCGCTCGTTTGTTGGGATACGTGTTGCCAGACAGGCATAAGCTGGCTTATTCCATGTAAAAAGACCTGCTTCTTTTGAACGTCTTCGAATTTCCGTCTTTGTAAGACCACAGATGCGAAGTGGTGAGTAGACACAAAGCTCTCGAAGCGCACGCATTCCTGGGCGGTCATCTTCCGCATCAGATGCATTAGTTCCATCCATCAGTACTGTAAAACCATCCTTCTTCGCCTCTGCAAGAATCATATTGAATATAACATTTTTGCAGTGATAACAGCGGTCTGACGGATTCTTCACTACTGTTTCATTTGAAAGAACATCTGCTGTTAATACCTTCATATCAGCATTTAGCTGTTTTGCAAGACGCATCGCATCATCAAGCTCAAATTGTGGCTGAAATGCAGCATTGACATAGTAGGCACGCACCTGCGCTCCACTCTTTATTGCTGCATAAAGCAGATACGAAGAATCTACTCCTCCAGAAAATGCCAATGCTACTTTATTGTGCTCTTTGAAAAATTCATTTAAATCCATTTTTGCGTCTCCATTTCTGTCTTTTTATATCATTCTAGTATTTTAATTTTGTCTTATTGAACAAAAAAAGAAGGCATATTATCTCCCTTCTGGGAAATCATATACCTTCTTAGTATATCTGTTTCTATTATATGTAAGCATCAACACACGCCCCAGTTTACTGAGGCATTTATAACGTTTTAATTGTAAATAATATATGTACTCTTCTGAGTACAGCACATGCTTCATGCATGCCACAAAAGTATGTGTATTTTACCATATTTTTCTTTGTTTGTAAACTATAACTAAACTGGTCCGTCGACAAATCCATTCACCTTCGGGCTTTGCTGCAAATACGAAAAAAGCCACAGGCATATTGCCTGCGGCTCTCTCATCTTAATGTGCCCGAAGGGATTCGAACCCCCGACCCACGGCTTAGAAGGCCGTTGCTCTATCCAACTGAGCTACGGACACATTTTCATAAAAAATAACTGAAGCGTTATGTAACAGATCAGTTATCAGCTCCCCGAGTAGGGCTCGAACCTACAACAACTCGGTTAACAGCCGAGTGCTCTACCATTGAGCTATCGAGGATTATGTGCTTGTCGGTTTCGTTTGTTCTGTGTTCTCTCAACCAACATCCTTATTATAACACATCTTGCAAATTTGTCAACACTTTTTTTAAAGAAAATTCAATTTTTTTAATTGCATGTCTAATTTGCAACGATTCAAAGCATTTCAAAGAAGATTACACCCTGAATCGCTGCTATCTTCCTTTAAATAAGATGCATCAGCCAGTAAATTAATCCGAATAGCCAGCTTGCAAACACACCGTACAAAATTACTGGTCCTGCAATCGTAAATATCTGCACACCTTTTCCAAAAATCTCACCCTCTGGCGCTGCTTCCACTGCAGGTGATGCCACTCCATTCGCAAATCCTGTTATCGGAACAAGGAGACCTGCTCCTGCATATTTTGTCAGCTTTCCAAATAAATGCAGTCCCGTCAATATAATTGCAGCTAAAACAAGAGCAATCGAGGTCCACGTACCTGCTACCTCTTTTCCCATACCCATTTTTTCAAAAAATACGCTAAGGATCTGTCCTATCACGCAGACCGTTCCGCCTGTCCAGAATGCTCTAAATATATTTCTTGGTGTGTTGTGCGTTGGTGTAATTTCCTTTACGTAATCCTGATATTCTTTTTTCTGTTCTTCACTTACCATATTTTCTCCTTTTTGTTTTAAAGATTTGAGAAGTACAAATATGCGCCTAACATTTTTCCAATGCCAATTGAAAGCACCATCCATGGAATACCGCTCTGAATGCGTCCTCTCCTGAGAAGAATTGGAAATACATCTAATACCTCTGCTAGTGACATAATAAGCCCTCCCACAAAGATCCCCATAAAAAGTCCGGCTGCTGCCTCAAGAATTTCTTTTCCAGGCAGTGATGGCTGCAGTAAAAAAATAAGATTCCCCGCCGTTCCGCCTAAAATAACACTCCATTCATACAAGCTTACATGGCGGGCTGTCCTTGTGTGACCTGCCCACCTGGGCAAAATTCCAATTACTGTAATCAACGCAAATACGCCAGCAGAGGCTGCGGCACCTGCTGATAAGCCAACTAATACCTCTGCTGCCGCTTTTATTGCTGCAAACAATTTTATTTTTATACTCATACGCGCTCACCCCTGCGCTTTTGTTTGCTTTTTATGCGTTCATTCTGGTCAAGGATTGACTGATTGACAGTTCGTTCATACTCCCTAATCTCTACTTCAAGAGGTGTCGGATCCATCACGCGTTTTTTTGTTCTAAAATGATTGTAGAAAATCAAAATGCCAAGAAACAATCCCGCTGCATATCCACCCTCTAACCAAGTAATGGCAGTTCGCTCCTGCCCTGTCATCAGCCTGTGCAGATCACCAAATACCTGATCTACGCTGACGTCGGCATTAAATGTCATAATAGAAAATGCTGAACCAAAGAAGATCATCATACAGACAAGCACTACCTTAGTATACTCCCACACAGGTCTTTTTTTTCGCTCCTGCACATACTCAATAATAAAATCAGTTTCTCCAAGATTTTCAACTTGAACTGCCGGATACTCTTTTTGAATCAGCTGTGTTACCTTTAGGATATCTCCGACAGCGCGCTGCCCATAAACAGTCGTATAATGAAGTGCCTTGCAGTGTGCTTGAATTGATGCATTGGCGCACCATAAATCTCCCAGCTCACCAATGCTTACAGATGGCTGCGTCACTCGAATTTTCTGTCCTATTTTAATATATATAGTATCTGCCAAAACAAGCCTCCTGCCGCTTGTTCTTTTTTTATTTTGCGGCTATATTTAGTATGTGCCATTCGTTTCTTTTCATTCAATAGTAAATTACATTTAAAACTACATTTCCAAAAGCGCCCTCATTTTCTTTAATACACGTTTTTCAATCCTGCTGACCTGTACCTGTGAGATTCCAAGACACTTTGCAGTCTGCACCTGAGTCTGTCCTGAATAGTAACGCATGATAATAATTTTCTGCTCTTGATCTGGAAGCTCACACATTACTTTTTTGAGTGCCAGACGATTCACAAGTTTTTCCTGTTCATTTTCCTTTGACTCAAGGCGATCCTCAAGTAAAATTGCATTACCATCACTTTGATATATCGTCTTTTGAAGACTTTCTACTTCCTGTGAGGAAGACAGCGCTGATGCCAATTCCTCTGGTGCAATCTGCATAAGACTTGCCAGCTGACAGACCGTAGGTTCAATCCCATACGCAGCCTCATATTTAGCCTGCAGCTGTCTGGCACGCACCGCCGTCTCCTTTACAGTACGGCTGACCTTAATCATTCCATCATCTCGCAGAAATCGCCTGATCTCTCCAATTATCATTGGCACTGCATAAGTTGAAAAACAAACGCCAAATGTCTGATCAAAACGATCAATTGCCTTCATAAGACCAATACAGCCTATCTGAAACAGATCCTCCTGCTCGTATCCTCTGCCGCGGTATTTTTTCACCACACTCCATACAAGCCCTGTATTATCAAGCACTAGCTGATCTCTTGCCTGTGCATTACCATTGCGGGCCTGTTCAAACAGCTTTGACAAACACTCCAGAGAAAACACCTCTATTCTGTTCTCTTGCCGCCGCAGATTTTTTTCTTCATCTGTACTAACGTTCCGTTTCCAACTGATGAGGACACCTTTAAATCATCCATAAATGCTTCCATAAAGCAAAAACCCATTCCAGAACGCTCCGTTCCGCGTACAGATTGACTGTACATTGGCTCCATTGCTTTTTTGACATTTTCAATGCCACGCCCCCAGTCACGAATCTGAACTGTCAGCGTATCTTTTTCGATTGCACACACAAGCCGGATCAATCCTTTTTCATAAGGATAGCCATGCACAATAGAATTTGTCACTGCCTCTGATACTGCCGTCTTTACATCATCAGTCTCTGCCACTGTCGGATTCATACGTGTCATAAAAGATGCCACACATACTCTGGCAAAGCTTTCATTTCTCGAATCACTCTCCAACATAACCATCATGCGCTGCACACCCTCCTGCAGCCATTTGCCATCCAATTCTTTTTGTTGTTCTTCCATATCTCCTCCATCTGCAGCAGCTGCTGCGAACCTTACTCTTATTACAGTGTTCCCACCACCTGATACACACCGGAGATGCGAAGAAGTCTTCGAATTTTCGCATCCTCACCTGTCACAAGCACTTCACCGCCCATATGATGCATGCGCTTGTAGCGTCCAAGCAAAATTCCAATACCTGAGCTGTCCATAAAGCCAGTCTTAGAAAAATCAAAAATCAGCTTCTGCACCTTTCCAGCTGAAATATAGCGGTCTGTCTCCTCACGAATGCCATTGCATACATGATCATCAACCTCCTCTGGCAAACCAATAATCAAAACAGGTCCAGCCTGCATATATGTTACATTTTCCATTTTTTCCATTTCAAATTCCTTTCCCTTATTTTTTCTAACAAAAAAGACACAGAAACAACTTCGCTTCTGTGTCTTATCTTTCGTACATTTTTTTAATTTGCTGCTGGTTCAGCTGCATTTGGATCTGCCGCTGGTTCTGCTGCGTTTTGATCAGCCGCTGCATTCGGATCTGCCGCTGGTTCTGCTGCGTTTGGATCTGCCGCTGGTTCTGCCGCGTTTGGATCTGCTGCCGGTTCCGGTGCTGCATTTGGCACCTCTGGTTTTGCATCAAGTGACCGAAGTACCTGCGGTGCAATAGCATTTAAATTTACACGCGCATCCTGAATCTGAGGTCCAACTGGGAATCGCTGTATGTACTGCGTATACATGTCAATTGCAAGGTCGTTTTGATTTAACTCCTGTGCACTGACGGCAACATAAAAATATGCTTCACTGTATGATGGATCAAGCTCAATAATCTTCTGGCACAACTCTATTGCTGCCTGACGATCACCTTCATGCTCACGCTTCCAGATCGCTTTCTCGAAAATACGATCATTTAAGTGATTTTCCATTTGTTCCTTGATTGACTGATACATTTCTTTATATGTATCATCATCTACTGCATTTGCATCAAGCGCTGCATACAGATCAATTGCCTGCGCATAATCTTCCTCAACAAATGGCTTTGCCACTGCTAAAAGAGCTTGATATGCATTGACAAGCTGCTCACTCTCACTGCTGCTGTGCTGATAGCTCTCAGCATCCTGATCTTTCTCATTCTGAAGCTTCTCTAACTTATCTTCTAACTCTGTGATATCAGCATTTAATGACGCATACTTGTCTTCATACTGCTGAATCTTTGCCTGACTCTTTTCATCAAGCTGTGCCTCCTTGCCTGGCATAATAACATAATATAATACGCCAAGAGATAGCAAAAAGCCAACCAGCACATAAGCTGCTGCCGCCAGATAGCTTCCGTAGTCGCGCATGCGGACTGGGATGATTACTTCCTCACGCTCAAGCTCGCCTGCCACACCAATAGAATTCTTTTTCTTTGAAGCCTTATAGGTTGTCTCTAGCTCTCTCTTATAAGAAAGTGCACCTGGATTTCCTCTGTCAATCTCAAGGCAGCGGTCAATGACGTCTAATGCCTGATCATATTTTTGATCTTCCATATAAAGAAGCGCCAACAGCTGATATGCCTTTATCATTCGTGGGTTAACATTTATAACCTTCTTTAACTGAATGACTGCCATATCCTTTGATCCAGTTTTCGCGTATTCAAGTGCCTGGTTAAACTTTCTTATACTGTGATCTGCACTGTCTAATGACTGGCGGTTATCACGCATATCTCTTATATAGTCATCAGCAATATTTCCTCTGTGACGAAGATTTTTACTGATAACCCATTCCTTTAATGCCAGCGCTGCCTCACCCATCTCATAATAGACAAGTCCGAGCAGATTTCTGGCGCTTATATTTTTCTTATACAGCTGCAGACTAGTTCGAAGACATTCTGCCGCTCCCGTCAAATCTCTTGCCTTAGCTCTCGCCAGACCAAGATTATAATATTGATTGGATGCGTAAATAATCTTACGGTACAGTCTAATGTCAGCTCCGCATTTTGGGCAGGTATCCCGATCCGGGGACAGCCTGCAGTTACAAGCATAGCACTTCATGCATTCCTCCGTGTGTTTATCTTTAACTATTTCTTAATCTCATTCATCAGTTCCTGAAGGATGTCGGTAATATCTACCATCTTATCATTCAAGATGGCTTTTTCCGTTTCATCCACTTCAAGACTTGGCTTAAATTTAGCCAGCTCTTCTTCAAAATTTATCATACCTTTATACCTTTCTTCATATAGTCTTTAGGCCTTCTGCATCATAATACCTATTTTTGCAAAAAAAATCAACCCTCAAACATTTTCAGTATCGCATCACGATAGATTGCCTTCGCAGTGATGTACTGTTTCTCACCTGAGGAAGCAAAATGCTCCATCATGACACCAGCGTTGACCTCGAGTACCTTCCAGCCTGCCTCAGTTTTAATCATATCAATCGAAGCAAAACGGATTCCTAGTGCCTTGGCAGTTTTCTTTACAAGACTGACAAGCTCTTCCTCCAGATCTGGAATGGAAAGTGTGAGTGCGCTTGCTCCCTGTCCAAGATTGTGCTTCCAATTTAACAAATAAGTCTTACCTTTTTCCGGTACCTTGGAAAGCTCTACCTCATTTGGCACGAGAAAGCTGTGAATCTGTCCCTTTGCAATAGCCTCTGCCAGCAATTTGCCAACTGTTGACACACCATCACCAGTAAGTGACGGACGAATCTTTGAAAAGGCAAGGCGAATCTCGCCGTCTAATACAACAAGACGATATTCGCTTTGAATGTCTTCATAGCGACAAACCGCCATTGCCTCTGATGATTTATAGATATCAGAAGCGGCCTTCTCTAGCTCCGCCTGTGTCCTAACTTTAAAAACAAGATTGCCTCCCGTTCCATAATTGTCCTTGCAGACAAGCGTTCCCTTCTCTAGCTCTGCTAAAAGTGCTTTCCAGCTGCCTTTTCCTCCAGTATACTGCAGCATAGACGGTGCCATAAAACAGGCGTGATATACACTAGGAATATCTTCCTCCTTTAGTACCTCACTTGCAATGTTTTTATCATTGCATACCTGCTGCACAGACGAAGGATTTAATCCAAACTGATACCCCAAAATGAAGGCACGCTTTTGATCCTTTCTCAGACAAAATGCCCAGTCATAGGAATAGCTGCTAAGCTTAATTCCTTCTTCTGCGCAAATCTCATTTATTATCTTTACATAACTACTCTTACTGTTTTCCATTGTATTATTTTCCTCTTGCTTTTGGAATACTTGTATTATAAAATTAAATCTGTGAAATAGCAAGAACAACTTTTCGCAAACATACACAGCAGATTCTGTATCATTCTGCAGAAAGAAGGTTTTTTATGTCCGATCTACAGTCACTCTTTACTGACTGCCTAAACGAAACGCTTATAAGAGTCATTTTAAGCAATCCTTCGTCGAAGGATGGTGTCATTAAAATTTGTGCCCGTCCGGTGCTAAAAAATAAAACGTTGCTTTTCCAGATAGAAGAATATACGAAAACTCAGGTTTTTCATAAAAATTTGACTGCAGGTGACGCTGGCTCTTATTTAACAGGTAAACTGTCTTCTGATACTTCGTCACAAACAGCATCATTTAAAAATGCACTCGTAGAAACACAAAGCTTTACCGCCAATGTTCTTGTGAGCAAAAAAGGAACCATTACTATTAAAAAGAAAATGAATGCCTCGGCCAAACAGCCAAAAATTTCTCTTTCGCATAACCGCAAAAAGAAATATATTCTTGAAGAAGGTATTCCTGTACCATTTTTAATTGATCTTGGTGTAATGACACAAAATGGAAGCATCGTTAACGCTCACTATGATAAGTTTCGTCAGATCAACCGTTTTCTTGAATATATTGAAGATATTCTTCCCTCACTTCCTACAGGCCGTGAGCTTCGCATTCTTGACTTTGGCTGTGGAAAATCTTATCTGACCTTTGCAATTTATTATTACTTAAAGGTCTTAAAGGGATATCCTGTGCGCATTAC
The DNA here is from genome assembly GCF_020687335.1 of Anthropogastromicrobium aceti. NCBI lineage: Bacteria > Bacillati > Bacillota > Clostridia > Lachnospirales > Lachnospiraceae > Anthropogastromicrobium > Anthropogastromicrobium aceti. Next base: position 52,285 of record NZ_JAJEQN010000008.1, on the reverse strand, counting down.
AGGTCTTGATTTAAAGGAAGATGTAATTCGCCACTGTAACGAACTCGCTGTTAAATACGGCTATGATAAGCTTGAATTTTTATGCGGTGACATTGCTTACTACGATGGATGCAGCCAGGTCGACATGGTCGTTACGCTTCATGCATGTGACACAGCTACTGACTATGCACTTGCAAAGGCCGTCGGCTGGGGTGCAAAAGTCATCCTCTCTGTTCCTTGCTGCCAGCATGAATTAAATAAGCAGATGAAAAATGATCTGCTCTCCCCAGTACTCCATTATGGCATACTAAAAGAACGCATGGCTGCACTTATGACTGATGGACTGCGCGCCCAGATCTTAGAGGCGAATGGCTATCGTACTCAGATTTTAGAGTTTATTGATATGGCACATACCCCGAAAAATCTGCTGATTCGCGCTGTGTATAACGGACACTGTGCTGACAACAAAGCTCAAATTGATGAGCTTCTCGCTGCCTTTGATGTTAATCCGACGTTATATCGCCTACTATGTAAAAAAGATAATACTATCTCAAAATAGTATGATACCAGGGTCAAAAGCTCCAAAAGCCATTCGTGGGTATCAGTTGCACACAAAAAGCCAATCCCCAAGGCAAAAGCCTAAGGGAATGGCTTTTTAACTTTTCAGTGTATTTGATTTACTTCTTTAAAGCAGCCAATCTTTCCTGAACCTGCTTCATAGTTGCCTCATACTTTTCAAGCTTAGCCTTTTCCTCGGCAATTTTTTCTGCCGGTGCCTTGCTGATAAAACGTTCATTTGACAGCATGCTGTTAGAACGCTTTAATTCGCCTTCGAGCTTTTTCTCTTCTTTTTCAAGACGCTCAATCTCCTTTGCCACATCAACTAACTCGGCAAATGGCATATACATAGTTGCGCGTGCTGTTACAGCAGATACGGCATCCTCAGCGATTCCTGCCTTATCAGACTGAATCAGGACCTCATTTGCATAACCAAGTGTTGCAAAGAATATCTTATTATGTTCAAAGATTTCTCTTACCTTCGCATCCTCAGATACAACATATACAGTAGCCTTCTTGCTCGGCGGTACATTCATGGAAGTACGAACTGTACGGATCGCACGAACTGCCTCCTTCATCATCTCTACTGCTTCCTCTTCCTCTGCAAAGTTCCACTCTTTTTTGCTTACCGGCCATGCAGATACCATGATGCTTTCTTCCTCATCCTGCAGGTTGCAGAAAATTTCTTCTGTAACAAACGGAATAAATGGATGAAGAAGCTTCAAGGACTCAATCAGAACAGTCTTTAAGGTCCAAATTGCAGCTGCCTGAGACTTATTGCCATCGTCCCACAGACGTGGCTTAACCATCTCAATGTACCAGTCACAGAACTCTTCCCATACAAAATCATATACCTTCTGAAGAGCAATACCCATCTCGTAGCGGTCAAGATTTTCTGTTACTTCCTCAATCAGACTGTTGCACTTTGTCAAAATCCACTTATCTGCCATAGTCAGATCTTCCAGTGAAACATTGTCTGTTGATGCCTTTTCCATGTTCATCATGATAAAGCGTGATGCATTCCAGATCTTGTTTGCAAAGTTTCTTGATGCCTCAACACGCTCATAGTAGAAACGCATATCGTTTCCTGGTGCGTTTCCTGTCATAAGTGTCATACGAAGTGCATCAGCGCCGTACTTGTCAATAACTTCAAGCGGATCAATTCCGTTTCCAAGTGATTTACTCATCTTGCGGCCCTGTGAGTCTCTTACAAGACCATGAATCAATACAGTATGGAATGGCTCCTTTCCTGTCTGCTCGATACCTGAGAATACCATACGGATAACCCAGAAGAAAATGATATCATATCCTGTTACAAGAACGTCTGTCGGATAGAAATATTCGTACTCTGGTGTCTTCTTTGGCCAACCAAGTGTAGAGAATGGCCATAATGCAGAGGAGAACCAGGTATCAAGTGTATCTGGATCCTGTGTCATATGTGTACATCCGCACTTCGGGCAGCATGTCGGTGCATCCTTTGATACAACCATCTCACCGCACTCATCACAATAATAAGCCGGGATTCTGTGTCCCCACCAAAGCTGTCTTGAAATACACCAGTCACGGATTCCCTCCAGCCAGTGCAAATATGTCTTTCCATAATTTTCTGGAACAAACTTAAGACGGCCTTCCTTTAATGCTGCGATTGCCGGCTTTGCCATCTCATCCATCTTTACAAACCACTGCTGCTTTACAAGCGGCTCTACGGTTGTCTTACAGCGGTCATGTGTTCCAACTGCATGAACATGAGGAACAACCTTTACTAAAAGACCCATGCTCTCAAGCTCTGCTACGATAGCCTTTCTTGCTTCATAGCGGTCCATTCCCTCATACTTGCCGCCATTTGCATTGATGGTTCCGTCATCATTCATGACATTGATCTCTGGAAGATTATGACGCTTTCCAACCTCAAAGTCATTCGGATCGTGTGCCGGTGTAATCTTTACACAGCCAGTTCCAAACTCCTTATCAACGTAAGGATCTGCGATTACCGGAATCTCCTTATTAACGATTGGAAGCAGAAGCATCTTGCCTACAATATCCTTATAGCGCTCATCATCTGGATTTACGGCAACTGCAGTATCACCAAGCATAGTCTCCGGACGTGTCGTTGCAATCTCTACAAAACGACCTTCCTCACCTACGATCGGATACTTGATATGCCAAAAATGACCTTCCTGCTCTACATGCTCAACCTCGGCATCTGAAATAGATGTCTTACAAACAGGACACCAGTTGATGATACGGCTTCCCTTATAAATATAGCCTTTTTCGTACAGGCGGATAAATACCTCCTTAACAGCCTCAGAGCAACCCTCATCCATTGTAAAGCGCTCTCTGTCCCAGTCAGCAGAGGAACCTAACTTCTTTAACTGGCGCACGATACGTCCGCCGTACTCATCTTTCCACTCCCATGCATACTTTAAGAACTGATCTCTTGTCAGATCCTTCTTCTCGATGCCCTTTGTCTTTAAGTTCTGAATTACCTTAACCTCAGTAGCAATTGCTGCATGATCAGTTCCCGGCTGCCAAAGTGCCTCATAGCCCTGCATTCTCTTATAACGGATCAGAATATCCTGCATGGTATTATCCAGTGCATGACCCATATGAAGCTGTCCGGTAATATTCGGCGGTGGCATTACAATTGTAAATGGCTTTTTGTCGCGATTTACCTCTGCGTGAAAATATTTTTTCTCCATCCACTTGTCATAAATCCTGCCCTCAATCTCAGACGGATTATATGTTTTGTCCAGTTCTTTCATAAGTCTCCTCACTTCTTTGCTCTTTTTTCTTACTCGTCCATTACCATATGGCAATAGGCACGTTTTCGCTGCGTCAGATAATCCTGTGAAATCTTTAAATTGATTTCATTATCCTCTCCGATACTGCGCACAACAGTCTCCTGCTCACTTTGCTCCTGAAGACGTGTTTCAACCTCCATGTAATGGGCCTGCCATCTGGAAATCTGGCTGCTCGCCACGCATTCAAGCTCCTTTGCAAATGGCTTTCCTGTCTGAAGCGCCAGATAATACATTTGCTCTAGTATCTCTTCTCGCTTTAATTCTGCATAAGCAGCTTCCAGACATTCCATCGCCTCATCCGCATATCCCATGCGAAGATAGGCCACACCCATATGCTGCAGAATCTGACCATAAAATTGAGGCTTCTGCCGAAGATCTCTTGGCATCTGCAGTGTCTGGCTGTAGATCTGAACCGCACATTCAAAGCGCCCTTTATCAAGCAAAAGATCTCCTCTTTCCTTGCTGCGCTCCAAAAGGCTCTGACGGTTCATACGGTCAAGACGGTTTTGAAACTGCTGAATCTGGTTTTCTTCATAGTAACCAATTTCACGCATGATCATTACCAAAACTGCACCCATGTCAGCACTTGATCCGTAGAATTTTACAATTTTATCTGCTAATTCCGGCATATGAAGCTCAACTCTAAAAAAGTCAATGACCTCCTGACGGATAAAATCCTCACCGAGCAGATACGTATTGTTGAATATATAATAGCAGAATTCTTCCGCTGTGTAAATATGGATGCCTAGTTCCTTTACGTAGAGCGGATTCTCGGCAATGTCACCGCACTGAATATATTGTTCCATTCCCGATGCCTCCTTAATCTATTTTAATTTCTTTTTTAACAACAATACCTGATGACGGGAAAAATTCGCCAAATCCAAGATCCTGCACACGCACCATTGCTGTATGCTCAGATGTAAATGTCAAAATTAGACGAACTCTTGTTGTCTTGTTTGGCCTCTTTGGAAATGCATCTAGGCTGATGTTTTCAAATACAGTCAGCTTTTCACCTGTCTTTTTTATCTTCAAGCGAATTGAGGACGCCTCATCCAAAATAAGGTCGGCTGTTGTACGGCAATCATACCAGTTACTGCCTTCTTTTGCAAGCATCAAAACCTTCTTGCTGCCGTGCACACTTGTATCCATCCACATTGAGGCACCGACACGTCCCTCACATATAATTGTGTATGGATATGAATTTCTGCCGTGCAGCTCATTGTTTGCATTTATCACAGCTCCCTTTGCGAACACGTTGCTCTCATAAAAGATACCTTTTCGCACCTTTTTTCCGACTGCAAGCGCATTTAAAAAGCTTTTTCCCCATTCCTGGCAGTTTTCCATTGCCTTGCCGCTGACAAACAAAGAGCTTACACCACGGTGATCAATTATTCGCTCAAGATGCTCTCTAATTGTTGAATCTACCATCCTGCGATGAGTCTCATTGCTCATCATATCCTGCGACAGACTAGTTTCAAGCACCTGTCTTGTTGCCTTAATTACAGGCGGATTTACACTGCGAATCAAATTTAATTCATAGCTGCTAAGCTGAGTTCCAGACCAGTCTAAAAGCAAGGCTCTATTATCAAAATTCGCCTTTGGCTGACGCAGCACAAAATACAAATAAGCCTCTGTGTGATTGATGATGCTGACATTTTCTCTTGGTATTCCAAGGCTGTCCATACAATGGATAATGCTGTCCATAACTGCCGGATCAGTCTTTTCAAGCGTAAAGACAAGTCTGGCAACGCTTCGCGTGCCGCACTGCTCATAAACAGTTTCAAGAAGCGTTCCTATATAGCTTCCTAACAGCTGCTCTGGCTGATATCGCCTGTCGCCAACTGCTACGCTGCTTTTTTTTGTCAGCAGCGTCAAAAGCTTATCAACTACAGCTCCTCCGCCCTCAAGCACAGCTTCATAGGCTTCTTTTCCTACAAGCCATCCGTCCTGTCCCTTCTTTCGTCCGAGCGCCGTCTGAATGACTGTACGATTATCCGCCTGAGGAAAGCTTATGTCTGCCGGGTTCATGTTATCAAGACGGTACCGGCTTATTTTTGTCACATCATCGCATAAATCAAAACCTAATATCAGTTTTTCCATAATCTTTCGTCCTTTTATAATAACACATACAGTTCCTTGGCTGCCTCACGGTTTCGAATCGCTTTGGCGCATTCTGCCTTCCACTGGTCGTAATTTTCCTTTCGTTCAAGTTCAATCAGCTTCTGAATCTCACCGTAAATGCTGCCCTCTCTGCAATAGCACGAGGATGGATCAAGAAGTACTTCCTTAACCTCTTTTTCCTCATCGCCATCACCACAGCGCACACTTATCTGCACCATCTCATCTGGGAAGAGGAACACACCAGCTGTATAGATACCCGGATAAATTTCCTGCATCTCATATGTAACCTTCTTTCCTCGTGGAATCAGCTCACCGCGCAGCCATACATGACAATCTGGTATACCATTCCACTGCACAATAATGCGTCCTTCCATCTGATGCGGCAGCTCAATTATATCTTTAAGACCATGGAAGCATTTCATATAAATACCCTTTGCACAATAAGCATATAATAACTGCTCACATAAGTGTCTGCTTTTTTCTGACAGCTCTTTTTGTCTGCTGTACTGCTGCAGAATAGCAAGTGAAAAAACTTCTGGAAGATCCTGCTGCTCTATTAAAAGCTGCTCTAATGTATCCTGCATTTCCTGTGAAAGCACACTTTCCTTCATCAAGCTTTCGTGGCAGCGTACCACAAGCACTGCGCGGTCAAGCTTTCCAGATACACAATGTGACTTCTTGCTAATCTCATAAGCTTCCTCTAAATGATCAATTTTGCCTGTAAAAAGCATCTGTGTTACAACACGCGCTGCCAGATCTTTACTGTCTGCCTTTGCATCATATGCTGCGCATAAAAGATTATACATATCCTGTGTTGGTCCAACATAATGCATACAAAGATAACGAAGAAGTGTCTCATGAACCTGCTCTGCCTGAAGAAGACGCACACAAAGCGTTATAAGAGTTTCGCTGTACTCGTATAATGTCTCTGTAATACGGCGCACTGTCATCTTTAATAAGAGATCTGGACTAATGCCATCACTTCCATATGCGCTGACATATTCAAATGCTTCCTTGCTGTAGCCGCGAAGTATACATAGCTCAATCAGATAAACGCGTGTCTTTTTCGTCAGCTCACCAGGATTAAGTGATACCAGCCATGCGTCAAGCTCTCTTGTCTGTTCCTCATGGAAATAGCAATACTCAACCATACGCTCTGTCAGCACATGCTTAAAGGAACGTGTAACCTCTGCTTTTTCAAGAAGCTGCTTTGCAAGCTGCAGATTTTCCTGATTTGCAAAGGGCTTTGTATAAAAATCATCAGACTCCTTAATCATAAGCATAAGCTGCTCTGGAACTTTTTGTCTGCAGACAGCAGCTAGTTCCTCACGATACATAAGAAGTACTGTTTTCATATCTGGATCAGCATATCTGTTTCCATATGCATCCTCAAAAAGAATCGCTGCATCATTAGCATAAACAGGAATGCAAACCTCGCCACCGTTTATGCGCGCACTCTGCTCTGGGCGAAGCTGCGCATAATGTACAACAACCTTTTTTGCGTAAGAAAGTGTTGTTGTAATCTGTTTTGAAAATAAAAGTGTTATAAGCACATGACCTAGATGTTCATCAATAAGGCTTGGACTAAGCCAGTTGTCATAAAGCGGTACAAGCTTCGCATTGATGCGTCCATCTAAGAGCTGGCGAATCGCAAACTCATCCATCTGCGGCTCATATGCCTGATACATATCAGATTCCTTTGGAAAATGCTCCAAAATATATGTATAAAGATTCAATCTTGTATGATTATCCAAATCATTCTTAAATGAATAATATAAAAGAATGCTATTTGGAAGTTCACGATCTAAAATCTGATCACATATTGAAGTCATAAACGCATCATTAAGTCCTGTCAGATTGATCTCCTGTGCAATGCCTAGCTCAAACCAATAAGCATATGCAGGTGAAGTTTTTCCCATGCGAATCAGTGCTGAACAAATCAATGTCAGTACCTGATTGTCTTTGCAGCTGCGATACATTCGCTTCATTACATGATATAAAAGCTGCGCATTTTCAATACCTGCAAGAGGAAGTGTTAAATACTGCTTTGCAAGTGCCGCAGTCAGACATGAATAGCGAAGCATATATGATAAAAGCTGAATCCAAAATTCTCCTGTACGTCTGATTTCATCTGGATTTTCCCTGCAGATTTTTGCTGCATACGCATAGATAATAGGCTTTGCACCGTAAATGCGATACAAACGTTCACACTGTCTTAGCTTTTCAGCATCACTTAAATCACGCTCTGTCATAAGCCATACAAGAGAAGCGACAAGACTGTCTGTCTGCTTTTGCAATTCAAGTGCAGCTGACGCTGCCTCCTTTTTATCATGCTCCTTCTTTGTAAGCTCCCACTGTAAATAAAGCGTCATAAGATATTCTTCCTGCTGACGTTTTGTGCTGATGCGTGTCAAATTTGAACTATACCAGGCAAGAAGCTTCTTTGCTTCATCTATACGTTCCTGCTTAGCAAGCAGCCATACACGGTACAGGAAAAGACCTGAACTAGCCGGATATTTCTTCATATTTTCTTCCAGACACTGATCCATCTGTGAAAAAATCTCTGTTTCTTCGTGGCTCTCATTTAAATATGCAAGCAGAAGATGATACAGATAACGTACAACTGCCTTTGGCGGCCTGCCATCTGAACGCAGTGCATTCTTTGTGTTTTTTCCTTTATAATCGCGATTGACCTGAATACAAACTTCTAGTGTCTGCATTGGTGTTTCGATCTGCACATGCGCTGTATTACGCCCATTATGCATCTTTGCTACATCTGCAAATGCTGTCAGTACACCTTGCTGATTTGAAAAATCGCGCGATGTAATCTTTTTTTGAGGAAAAATAAGCCATGGCACATCTGTCTTGATTTGTGCCGCAAACCATCCCCATGTACTTGCTGTCACCACAAGCTCAATGCCATCCTGCGGCAGCTCCTCCTCGGTAAATGACAGCGTCTTGGCCTGTACTGTAAGCTGCACCGGCTTCTTTAACTCCATAGCAACAGCAAAGGCTTCCAATGCCTGATGCTCAGAACTTCCTTCAAGAAGTCCTTCGTAGAGAGCTGTGCGCTGTACCTGATCCTTCATAAAATCAAGCTCTTTAAATTTGTCTGATACAAATAGGTGACGTGCCTGTGACGGATTTTCCAGATAAAAAGCACCAAATTCTGTAAGTGTATGCGGCATTGCCTTTTGGCCTGACGCTTCACCTACACTGTAATGGTACTCAATCTTTTGCTCACCTGCATTGCCAACCACAACGACTGCACCAGTAATCTCATCGCCTGATTTTAAATCAATTGTGTTAATCTCAAACAAGACAGCTGCACTCTGACCAGCCGCCTGCTTTGTTTCTATTTTTACTCTTTCATTTGTTGAGTAGAAAAAGCCTTTAAAGGGTACTCTGTTTCGTACCCGGATCACAAGTTCTTTATTCTGCACAGTACCGGCTTCCACTCTTCCCTCCAGATATGCCGGTGAAAAATCCAGCTCTGGCTTTTTTACCAGCACCTCTCCGGCTGCCAACTGTTCGATCCGCTCCTTCAACCTTTTCTCCTCCTTCTCGTTTTCTTGTTTTTTCTGCCAGTATTTCTTCTAGCTTTAATTCTTAATTGTTCTGATAAGTGCAAATTCCAATTTTGCACATATGTTGTATTATTCTATCGCAAATACGAATAACAATCAAGCATTTCTATTGATTTTTTTGTCACGCAGTCTTTTTTTGTCATATCTTATATCAAGTACAAAGCACGCAAAGGAGTCTCTATGGACTACAATGGAAATAGAACCTGCATCCAACGCGGGAATTATCATAGAATGGCAGCAAACTGCTCTTGCGAAAATCGCACTTTTCCTGTTGAAGTAAATATTCCAAACCGCCCTGTCGGAATCTCTTATGTGACAGTACAGACCTTTGGCGATATTTATCCGCCGCAAAAGGCTCTGAACGTTGGAACAGTCTTTGCCGCCCTCGATTATCCCTTCACATCCACCTGCTGCTTTTCTAAACGCATGAAAGGAGGCGCGTATGAATAACCGTAATGTCTATATGCATGGTTTTGTCTGCGATGATGCTGCTCTCTTTTTGGATACTCATCCTGACTGTCCTCATGCACGTCATCTATATCAGGAAAATGCTGCACAATATAATCAGGCACGAAAACAGTATGCTGCTGCTGGCAAACCGCTTTTTCGTACTGATGCCGTATCTGACCGCGGTTGGAGCTGGACTGATGAACCATGGCCATGGGAAGGAGGTAACTGCTAATGTGGGTTTATGAAAAGCGTCTTCAATATCCTGTTAATATCACACAGACAAATGCCAAGCTTGCCCAGATAATTATCTCTCAGTTTGGCGGACCTGACGGAGAACTCGCTGCCTCCCAGCGCTATCTTTCACAGCGCTATACAATGCCAGACGGTATGACAAAGGGACTGTTAAATGATATTGGAACAGAGGAATACAGCCGTCAATTATTGAGATTGAGCGTGGATATTCTTCCTTATATTATATTGCATACAATACAGTGCCCTCCGGTTTATTTCCGGAGGGACTTTTTATGCGATTATCACATACTTACTCACTTAGCTTTAATCGCATAGTCAAGGCTGATCCATCCTGCACCAGACTTGAGCTTGCCCCAACGTTTCGCACCTTTACCAGAGGCTTCCTCTATGATGGTCAGCGACATCGTCTCTCGGATCTGGCCTGTGATTGGCGCGTTAGTGCTTGGCCACTGACGTATGTTTAAGGCTTTGCCAGGAATAGTTTCTGGTGTTACCTTTACCATATATGGCTTAGTTGACGGTGTATAATTAAGTCCAAAGCCCTGCTGGATACCTGCAACGATTGCGCTTGCAATCTTAGTTTTGTTTGCCAGATACCAGCTCACGTCATCCCAATCGCTAATAAAGCAGGTTTCCAGCACTGCATGAGACACACCCTGCGCACGTACCTTTGACTGAACCATCAATCCATTTTTGTAGCTTTCCTGCCTCTGAGTGACTACCACACCATCCCATGCCTGTCTGCTGCCAATGGAGTAGAGGTTGCGTAGAATCGCATCCTCGACAGAGTGACCAGTTTCGGATTTGTCAATATAGACCATACTGCCTTTCATTTTTCCATCGCCTGTTAAATCGCCAGCTGCAGATGCGTTGAAATGCACCTCAAGCACGTAGGTGTATGGTGTAAAGTCGTACTGGCCACCATGTTTGAAATACGAATAGTGATTGCGATCTGGTGCAACATCACACGGTACACCAGCTCGATCAGCTGCTGCCTTAATCAGATCTCGCAGCTCACGTGTAAGTGCTGCCTCCTGATAACCACATCCTACTGCACCCGGATCCCATGATCCATCTACGTTTCGACCGTGTCCAGCCATAACTAACATACGAAAACTCATCTTCTTTTCCTCCTTCTTTTTGCCAAAATAAAAGTGTCCCCACTCTTGTGATATGGAATCACTGCCCAAATAGTCATAGGCTGCGTACAAGTTTGCAAGCTTTTCTTTGTCTGGTTGTCCATGCCCGTCTGAGTACTTGGTGAAACTTCGAAATTGTAAGATCTGTGCAGTTGGGAAGCGACGCTGTCCCTGCTCGAATACTGCCTGCGCCGCCTGCAAACACTGTGTATCGTGCTTGTCTGATGGCGATGTAAATGCAGATGCCAGGCAAGTATCTAAATCTTTGTATGATGGTAACAAATCATGGATACACTGAGCGATGGCAAGCAAAGCATTGTAGTTCTTTCCAGAGAAAATTCCGCCTTCGGCATATATCACTTTTGCAATCTTTATTAGTTCTGCTGTAGTCATTTTCATCCCTTCTGCCAGCTTGCGCCAGCGCAAAAAAGGAAGGCCGAAGCCCTCCCAAATTAAATTACTCGTTATCCTTTTTCTCACTGATTGGCATCTTATCAGCCACCTGAGACTTGATATTTTTCATCAACGGTTCGAGGAATGGTGGCAGCGCCACTCCGATATCTTTCAGATTTTCAAGGATGGATAGCACCTCGTTACAGATGATCCAGCAAGCCACGATGCAGGCCACCAGAAAAGATCCTGGCAATGTGATACCTACCGTAGTGGATGCATACAAGATCAGCTGATCGATGATCGCACCAACCGCCACCAGAAGCCACATGCACACTTTTTTCCAGATGCCGCGCATGGACTTGTAGGAGTTGATATCCTCCGATCGTTTCGGTGCCGCGATCAAGCCTGTGATGTAGTCGATCACATTGGTACCCACCATCAGCAGGATCGGCACCGCCAACACCCCAAAAAGTGATGTCAGCACGCTAAAAATTGCGGTAAAAATCCCCTTGATGTAGTTTACATTTTCGTTCATGATTTGTCCTTTCCCGCTGCTTTCCGGCAGCGCTTTGATGTACTTTGCTGCGAAAAACGCAGCATAAAAAATAGACCCTCACGGGCCTGCTCTGATATAAACCATATTTCACCTACTTTCTGGCATAAAAATACCGCGAGCAGATGCCCGCGGTATAACCTTATACTACATAGCTTGGTTTGCAACAATTACATATCATTTTTTATAAGCTAACTTTCCGTTCTCCCATACTATTTCAGGGAAATTTTCGCTTATAATTATAATTTCCCCTTTCAACATTTCCTGCTTTGGCATAGTACTTGTCCCATCGCTATATTTGTTATTTTCTTTTTTTTCGTTCATATAAGCTCCATTTCATTGCTGCGAAACAGAGCGTTTTCTCAGTTTCGCCAAATATCCGTTACTTCTAAAATATCAGATACGCCATTTTCTGAGAGCAATTCCGATAGAAGCATGTTACATTTTTGTGGCTTTCCAGTACCGACTATATCCATCCTTTTAACGAAATCTTTGCTTTCTTTTAATATAATAGGCATCTTATTTTTCGCTACCGTTTCGAATGAATTCGGAATGGCATTATGGATTATTCTCCATTCTAAAAGTTTTTCAATCAATAGGCATTTAAAATAGTGGTGATCCAGTGTACTTAGATTTTTTTCATCTGGGCATTGCACTAATTGCCCCACCTGAGCCTGTATAGCTTTCAGCATATAGTTGACAACATCCATCTTGTAAGAAAACAATATCTTATTAATCAGTGGATCTTGAATCACGTTTGATGCAATTGTTTTATAGTACGCAGGAATCTTTTCATCTCCAATTACATAAGGGTAACCAACGGTTCCAAGATAGCAGTGTCCTAATTCATGGCAAATCTCCAGCAGCGCTATCTCATTCTGCGGAATCTCTTTTATTGCAACAATATGGCATGTATTGGGTATGTAGTAATTGCTCATATTTGCATGCAAATCATTTTTCAAGAAATAGCCTATTGGATATTTTAATTTTTTAGTTACAAATTCCAAGAATTTGTTCTCTTTCTCTCCAAATTGATCGTTCACATCTGCATACGGAATATATTTTGCTCCAAGAGTCTCTTCTGCATAGCGAATTACGTGGGGATTTAAATTAAAAATATCATTCTTGTTCATAAATTGCCTCCTCTGCATCTTTACTTTTTTTGTTTTTTGTGATACAATAGGAGTAAGGTATCTATTGTATCAATAACCCAGATAAAGGTTGCCGCCTTCTGGGTTATTTTTATTTTACTCCGATTTGTGTCGATATGCAATTGTTTTCTCAGATCAGATCATTTTACTGAACTATTGTATTCTTTAGCTAATTGCCAGTAGCCAAGTTCTTTTCCACGTTCAGAAGCAAGAGTAGCAATTATATTGTAGCCTTTATCATTATAATGTACATCATCGTATAGTAAAGATGTTGGTATTTTACCCTGCGAAATGGCTGTTATATCTTCAGCTGTTGGAGTAATCCTTGCATCAGATAAGCCATATTCAAGCATATATTTTCTTTGATTTATAAAATGTCTGCCAAAATGTATTGACATATTTTTTTCTATCGTTTCAAACGTTTCGGTAACTGTACTAACTAAGTGATGGACTCCAATCACAATATATTTTTTGTTGATAGGACTCATATAGTCAATCATTGCTTCTATACATTCAATCAGTTCGGCTGAGGTAGTAAACCCACCATTAGTTCCAATCCATATAATGTTAATATTATCACGCATTGATTTCATTGCATAAGTAATTAAGGGAGTTGGGCGAGAAACAATTACGGACTCTCCATTTTCGGAACGAGAAAAATAATATTTTCCATTTTCATAGGTAAGTGTACCCTCTACTCCATTGATAGAACAGGGATTTATTTGTGCGGTCATAACATATTTACCTGTCGTTGGGTCTAATGCCGAACCGCCTTGTAACAAAATGCCAGTACTATCACCATATATGTTAGTTAATTCAATTTCTACTTTACTTGCATTTGCAGGTATGGTAAATGGCTTTACAATATTTGGTAAACCACCTTGTCTTGAAGCTATGTTAATCGTGTTTTCCCCGCCTACGCCACAATTAATCACTTTTCTACCATCAAGTAAGCCGTGTAAAACATATGGGAATGCTTTAGAATATGAATCACCAACCCCCACTCCACGAGTGAGTGAATCACCCCAACAATTTACAGTTTCTTTTCCGTTTATTTTAGAAATATTTATAGTTTCTATTTTATTAACTACTAAGGGATATGTCTGTGTTGGAAATTCATTCAAATACATTTCAACACCATTATCAGGTATCGTTATATCAGTTGTGAGATAAGTATTTGGCGAAACACCCATTTTTGCTGAATTTATCACTTTACCGTTCGAATCACATATAGCATATAACAATGTGTTTACAGACCCATGTGTTTGTGACATTATTCTATATTTTTCTCCACTAATAACGTTTTTGTGCATCACATAAGCGTTTGCGTTTTCATAAGTCATAACTTCATTATTAGTATCAATATACGCAACTTTATTTTCTAATAAGTTGTAATCAGACGAATCAACAGCAATTTCTCTCTCTTCTTTTTTATACAATTCATTTGAAGTGTCACCTAAATCCGACTTTAATCCAGAGACATCCTCATTCAGCTTCACGTAATCTTGTGGAATACTTCCAGCTACCTGATCGACAATCTTCTGCGTTGCTTTTGCAACTGCATCAACTACATCTGATTTGGACATGTCAGCATTAACTGGCATACTCTTCGGATTTACTACAAAATAAAATGGAGCAGATTCTATTGTTTCGGCTCCAGATACCAGTTTTATTTTACATCGTACCTTTCCGGCCACCGCAACCATCTGCTGCTGTACAATAACTGTGACTTCTCCATTTGAATATGTACATGCAAAAGAGAAAAATTTTCCATCATCTTTTCTGCCTTCTATTGTTGCAGTTGCAGATGCAGGTGCTGTCCAGCTGCCATCTGAAGAATACAGCTTAAAAATAAAAGTCCTGCACTTATCATCATTCTGCGATACATTAATATGTATTGGTGAACCCTTATCTGGCACCATGTTCAAATTATATCTTACTTCAATCATGATTATTCCTTTCCAGTTTCTCTACTCGAGCTGTAAGCGCCTTTACTGCTCCGATCAGATCTGATATCAGCTCGATGTAACCCAATGCTCCATACTCAACCTGCTTTGATTTTCCGTCTGGCTGCTTCTCCCAGCGCAAGAATTTTCCAAGCAGCGCGCAATTCTTGCTTTTAACGATGGGTTCAACATCCTGATATATGAGGCCATAGTGATACATCTCGTCCTGATCAGCACTGTATCGGTACGCTGCTGGGCGAAGCTTGTTGATAAATGCCAGGCTTGTCTCCTCGTCCAGATACTGCACCTTGTCTTTCAGACGCGCATCCGATGCGGTATTGACTACGGCAACATTAAGCGTGCAACTCTGCGGCGTGTCTCCGTCACCTTGTCTCTTACCATACATGCTTATCACGTTGGAGCTGCTCTGCTCGATACGTGCTGTATAATCAGCAGTTTGCTGATCTATGCTTTCTGCTAAATGGAAATCTATGTAAGGTGTATGAGCTGCTGAGTCATTATTTCCAAATATTTCTAACCCGTAATCAACAAAGATCGCCTTGTCGAAGTACACATCCTGATCCGTATATACCCCATTTGCAAACTTTCCGTTTCGGGATGACATAGGACCCAGCTGAAAACGGCCATTCGTGCTGATGAAGCCACTTCCAACTTTTAAAATACCATTGTTGATCAAGACCTCACCTGTCTTCATGTTTACACAAAATAGTATATTGCCATCCCCATCCTCGACCAACAGCTTTCCTGTTTTGATATAAGTCGCATTTAAGCCAATAACATAAATCTTATTCAATATCGCCATTCCAGTTGCATCAATTCCAGTAGGATATGTTTTTCCACCATCCGTACTGATACCTATCGCTTCTGCTGTCATTTTCCATATAATCATTGATTCAGACAGCTTAGCTTTGTCATGCATATAATAAATTGTACTTCCATCTGGCTGCTCATCCTTCGTACAATACAGTCCCGAACTACTCTCCAACTTTCTTGCCAGATTTTCAATTGCAGTATCTCTTGCCTTACGCTCATTCGTTATCAGATTTCTTGCCTCTTCATACGTCTTAGAAGCCTCTGATGAAAACTTACTGCTATTTCTTATTGCAGAAACAGCACTATTTTTTAATGTCGTGATTCCGAAAAAAGTAAAATCAATATCGGTCAATACTGACGGATATTTTCGTCCTTTCCTGTCCTCCACATATACTGGATCCATAAATTCTGCCAACGGATACGCAATGTGATCACCACTAAAATCACGTAAATGTACTCCAATCAGCCTCTGCCCAATTGAATCCACCAGTTGCTGCTCCTGTCCTGCAACCAGCGGATTCTCAACTTCAATAAGATATCCTTCTTTCCCACATAAAAATGTCTGATCCTCTTCAGCTGTTTTTCCTTTTACTTTCATTCGGATTCCAGTGATTACTACATCTTCGGTTCCAATCTTCAAGGAATTGAAGTTTCGAAGTTCCTGTATATGCACCCCTTCTTGATCGAATACCGAAAAATCATAGGACAAAATTTCCAACATACCCTGTCGACTAATCCGCGCATTTCCAGCAGCCAACATTGCCAGATATCCAAACACAGCACGAAATGTCAAATCACTTCCGGATGGCTTTTCCTTGATTGTAAAGTCATTATTGCGGAACAATGTATTGCCAGGCTGAATGCCGCAATGTTCACACATCTCAATAAATAGTTCAGATGCAGATACAGGGAAAATCAGATCACTATAGAACGCTTTATCTGCTCGGTACATATCGTCCACTGCTGCTACAATCACTGTATGTCCGTAAGTTTCCGGCTTTGTTACAGTAAAATATCCGCATTCAATTTTCTCGATGCGTTCTTTAAGTTCTTTCGTTTTCGGCAACCAGAATGTCATATATAACAGGATTCGTGCTCCAACAAAATCATACTTTTCGAGGTGATCATCATCATTCATTAGTTCAATCTGAACCTGCCGTTGAATAGCAGCTCCTAGAGGCAGGCCATTACTCCCAGCTCCATCCGTAATCGAATTGTTCGATACTGTAAAGTCATTCTCTGTTAATGAAAGTTTGGTTCCATCTAAAAACGTCACCTCTGCCTGCTCTTTAAAATCTGTTCGCATTTCCATTTGCTCACGAAATTCACTGGATACATGAATCATTAGCCATCACCTCACCTTCTTTACTGGATTAATCCCTGTCATATTAAAGCTCAAAGAACTAAATTTCTCTTCATTTTCTTTTAAAGTGCCAATTTTACAGTCACCTTTTCCCACATAAAATGTATCATCACGCCAACAACCATAATATGGACTAAAATAATGCAGCGTGAAATTGCGTTGAATTACTAATTGTAGAATCTCTGATACCTTCTCTGCCGGAACATTTGTAGCTGTATAGTTTTCCTGCTCAGCTGTAAAAAGCGGAGTGAAATGCCCCACTCCGCTCTGTACTCTTACACTGTCTTCTGAATAGGTTGTGACAAAGCTATGCTGCAGATCTTTATCTGGCTGATGAATTACAATCCCATCAATCATTATCACTTCGTCCTGCATGATTCCTCCTTACGCTAACTCAAATGGATTATTACCTGACTTATCCTGTCTTGCCCGAGCTTCTTCCATCATCTCATCAAACAGCACTCGTCGATTGATCTGCGCGGTAAAACGGTATGTCCGACTTCCACCACTATCCCTACTTTGCAATTCTTCTCGCATGATCTGGCGCAGTAGACTTTCTGGTGTCTCAATGTTCGTTCCCCGCTTCTGATCACCCAAAACTGCAAGAAATTCGCTTTGCGGAGGAATAACAGCTCCGGTTGCCAATCGTGGGATTCTCCCCCAACTTACCGTGCCAACATTCGGATGCCAGCCAGTTCCGCCCAATCCTGGAACCCAATCTGGAACTGTGAAACCAATCTTATTGATTCCGCCTATTACCCAATTCAATCCGCTTTCAACCGCACTGATCATACCATTAACCAAATCAATTACGGCATTAATTGGTGTTTTTGCCAATCCAACAATCATGTCAAAAAAGCCTCCGAAAATCGTAACAATTCCACTCCAAGCCTTACTCCAATTTCCCGTAAATACTCCAGTTAAGAAATCAATTAAACCACTAAAGATCTTCTTTATTCCTCCAAAAAACTGTGATACTCCGCTGAAAAAATCATTAATGACCTGCCCGGCTGAGCCAAAAACTGTGGTCCAATCCGTAAGAAATAATGATTTTAACCATTCTACAAAGCCTGCCATCCATTCTTTCACTTCGTCCCAATGCATGATAATCAGCGCAACCGCACCGGCTACAACCGCAACTATCGCCACTATAGCAAGCGTTGTCGGTCCTCCAATCATCGCTACAACCGCTTTCAGTGCTGAAATTAGTCCGCCTGCGCCCTGAATCGTAGTTATTATGGTTTTAATTGCTGATACTGCAGATGCTATCGCCGGTCCCATCTTTATCGCTGCCAAAAATGCAAGAATCAATGTTGTTGCAAGAATCACAGGTGCTGGTAACTCACTAAATGCAGTCAAAAGTCCATCAATCAGAGCTTTTCCAGCCTCATATAGCTGTGATGCCAAACCAATCCAATCAATGGCATTTAGCATATCTGCAATTGTCTGACCAACTGCATGCCAATCTGTGTTTTGAGCTGCTGTAGTAATCATTGTCAGCAATCCCAACACAAACACTGAAATACTTGCACCAATCGTTTCACCATCAATTGCCGCAATTGCTCCATTGATTCCATTCGCCAATGCCAATCCTACTTGTGACCAATTAAGCGTTGTAACAAAACCATAGAACATATTCCATGCAATCATAAATTTCTGTCCGATAAGATTTCCCAGATTCCACCAATTGACCGTATCCACCAAGCTGTTCATTCCTCTGGCGAAGGAAGATCCCAACAATTTCCAGTCTATTCCAGTGATCAACAGTAACAGTGTATTAACGATTGTATTGATTCCATCTCCAACGGTCTTTCCCATCAATTCCCAATTGATATTTCGAACCAGGCTATTAAAAGTTTGAGTAAATGCATTGACAAAATATGTTATCTTGGGTCCGACTTTTTCCCAGGATATTGCATCATCTACTTTTGCCAGTACGAAATTGATCTTAGAAGCCAATAACTCACCAAGGCCATCCCAATCTTGAGCAGCAATTAGTGCCTTTATCTTGTCTGCAAAGTCTTTAATCGCTGAATCAATCGGAACTTCTTCAAACATCTCCGATGCACTCGGCGGCTTATATCCAGGAATGGAACTTCCACCATTTTCTCCTACATCTCCTGCCCCTGAGTCCTTATTGGATTCATACCTATCAATCTCATCCAGAGGGCTTAGGTAACTATCTGCTGCTTTTGCCGCATCCTTTAATCCCTTAGCTGCATCTCCTGCTCCTGATGCAGTATCTTGTAATCCCGCTGCAAAATCTTCCTGCACTGGAATCGCTTTTTTAAACGATTTTGCACCAGTCAGCGTAGCAAAAAACATTCCAACATATGTTGCCGCTCTAGCCAACATATTGATGAAACCACTAAGAATCGGGGCCACTACTGTCAAAATCGGTGAAAATGCTGTTGCAAACGCATTCTTCAAATACGTTAATGCCGTCAATAACATCGAAATAGATGTGTTGGTTTGAACTGATGCCTGTGCTAAATTCTGAAAGCCACCAGTTACGCCAGATGTCAGCATCTGTAAAAGACGCGATACACCCCCAAACAGGATCGTTGTTTGAATAACACGTAAAAGAGACATTCCTGTTTGATCAGAATGTCTCCCAAGATTTTTCATAGCTGCAATACCTTTTCCAGACATCGCAGCCATTCTCTTTACTGCTGATGATGCTTTATCAAACTTTCCACTTAACGTATTGGTCAGACGGTTTAATACGGATTCCTGTTTATTGACTTTTGACAGACTTTTTTCATACTCCTGCAGCTGTGCGTTTAATTGTTGAATTTTAGCAGCATTTTGATCATATTCTTTATAACCTGGCCCTACTCCAGCTTTTGACAGTTCCTCCTGTCTTTCCTTTAACCACCTTAAGTTTTTGCTATCATCTGCAATATGTCGGTCGCTATATTCCGAGTTCTTAAAGGTCTCGTATAGATGATCAGCCCCTCTTATTGCCGCATCTTCTTTCTGACGCAATTTTTCTAATTTTTTTTGCTCGTCTTCAAGTTTTTGACTAATAGACGACACATCTGGCAAAAGCCAAGCTTCTCCACTCTCTTCTAATTTTCTTTTTTGATCTTCCAGCTTCTCAATGGCAGTTCTAATTTCGTTTAAGCCTGCTAATCTTCTGTCCACATCTGCTTCACTGAATCCTAAATCAATCCATGCCTCTTTCTTATTTGTAAGTTCAGTTTTTTTCTTCATTAGATCTTCAAGTTCAGCTGATAATTTCTTGTATTGTTCTGTCTCAATTTTCTGCTCTGACAGTTCTTTTAATTTTTCTTTCAGTTGCTCAACTTTCCGTTCCTGCTTCTTATATCCATCACTTAACTCTGAAAGTACATCAATCTGCTTTTTGAGTGAAACAGAAGCTTCATCGCCAATTGCAGATATCTTATCAGCCGTTCTTTTTGCTGCCCATTCCAGATCTTTCACCCCAATTTTAAAACCTTTTGTATCAAGATCTACTTGTATCCTCAGGCTACCATCTGACTCTGCCATTGGCGTCTCACCTCCTTAATCAAATAGTGCAAGCAGTTCCTTTTGTTTCTGCTTTTCTTCCTTTGAATAACGCTTTTTCAGATCGATCATGCTGCGATTTTTCTGATAAAATTCCTGCTCCCACTTTTCCAGTTTCTGATGCTTCTGCTTTTTCTGACGGATACTCAATACTTGTGAAAAAAGGCTCTCACCAATTTCCATATATGCACCAGCAAATGTCCACCAATGCATATATGGAATGGCTCGAACCTCTTTTCCGATTACTTTATTTACCGCAGGGATAATCAGTCCAGCGTCCTGTTCCCAGTTCATGAATGCAGGAGATTGTGTCTCTTCTGTCTTTTCTTCTCCAAGATCAAGGAACCAGCGTGCTTTCCCACAAGCTTCCTGGTAAAGTTTAGGCGACATTGATGCAAAATCCTTAAATAAAATATCAAGACAAATCATCCACTGCTCATCTTCTTCATAATTGGGATCCCCGAAATATTTTAAAATATCCAATGCCACCCGAAAATCACTACGAATATTCCACTCTTTATTACCTACAGTCAGGGACTGAGGAAGCTCCCACGCACTCATTTCACAACATGATATTTTGCAGTGGCTTTCCGGATCTTCTTCATCTTCTTTTCTACACGCTCATTCGTCACCTTTTCTATGATACCTCGAATGCCATCAAGTACGACCTCAAAGAAGAAATCACCATTCTGAACCGGGGTAAGCGGACCGCATTTGCCAAAAATACTGTCTGACACTGGGTAATTAAATAAATGGTCAAACTGCTCTCTGATCTGACTAGAAAACTTCTTTACAATCTCTTCATTCCCCTCATTTTCATTAAATGACACATTATTAAAGAATTCAACCACAGAGCCATATCTGTTTACAATATCGGTATCAGTCGGTACAAACTCGAACTCTCCTATCTTCTTGCCGTTTTCGTTTTCTACATCGACTGTAACGGCACCAGTATCAACTTTTAATGTTAATTTTTCCATTAGCTCTCCTTTTCATTACTCTTCCGGTGTAAACTTCTTTGTTCCCGGAACATAAAGACCCTTTACTCTGTTCCCTGTATAATCCACCTGATACGGAATCTGATATCCTGCCACAGAACCGCCATAGCTCTTCGGAGTTACATAACAGTCTTCCTTCCAAGCAACAAATCCAGCTGTTACATCGCCTTCCCACATATGCACTTCAAGAACTTCTGTCTTACAATGCGTATCATCCTTATATCGATGATCAACAATCTCCTGAAGCTTCTCAAAAAGTGGATCTCCAACAACCGCATAAAATGTATCTGCATCAATCGCTGGACTATATCCGCTATTTGTAAAGGAAACTGCTCCTGTTACATCTTCTTTTGTTTCTGTATCTGGATTCAGTTCAATAGTTAACTCTTTCAAATCCTTTCCCAGACGTACCCAGTTAGGTGTTTCTTCTCCAATTGCGGTATTAAGCAGATGTGCCATATACTTTCGCTCAATTTTGCCTGTTATTTTCTCACTTGCGTGTAACTGTAAATTTAACTTAATCATTCTTTCCCTCCAATCTACAATCCAAGCAGATCTGATTCTATTTCTTTATAAGTGATCTGGCACTGCACCATGTACCTTGCCAATCCTGACTCTGTATTTACCCCAGCCAGATTCGGCATGTTCTGTAAGACTTCCATCTTTTCAATCTTGCAGTTATCTGGAAACACAGGATACCTCTTCTGGCGATTTTGTGTTTCTAACCATTCCATAAAGCTCTGAACAAAATTCATGCACTGCAGGTTCAGATCATCGCCATCTGTTGAATAATTTTTTACTATGACAATGGCAAATCCGTAAGCTTTTTTCTTATCACCATTTACATATTCGCTGATGATTTTCCCCGAGTAATTGGTGACAAGCGCAAAGCTATCTCGTGATTCTGGGGAAAAATTAAAGCTTAGGATATCGCCAACAAGCTCCTCCACTTTAGGCTCGAAGTACGCCTTTACTGCTTCATGAATCGTCATGCTTTTCCCCTTTCCAGATACGCGGCATAACTAGTAACCAGATCCTGTTTTCTAGCAGTCATCATTGCTTTATCCCAGTGCGAAGTTGCCAATGGATGAACTGTTTTCTTATGCTTCAGCGGCCGATCAGTAGGCTTTTTTGCCACACCAGGACGAGACCAAAAAAGACCCTCTCCATTAGTAAACGCACCTTTTTTAGTAATTGGATCGACATATAACTTGCCCTCCCACTGATAATGCGCATATGGAGATAAATAATGGATTACTGCATGATCATCTTCTTGATAAACTGCTAAATTTTGTGCCAACACCTCTGCCTGTGATGCTGGCACATATGGATCCATAAGTCGTGCTGCTTCATTTGCCAAAAACAAGAGGCCATCTGATCCTCCTGTTTTCTCACTCACTAAAGTTGAAAAATCTTTTTTCCATTCAAAATCAACTTTCATGTCAGCCTCCTAACCGATAGTGCTTATTTGTCAAATGATTTGTATTGTCTGAAAACGCTGTAACCTTAAAAGCACTCGGTTTGTTACGAGTTAAAAGCTGCGTTGCTGCATGTCCGTCCGCTCCGGTTATTTCTTCCTGACAAATACCTACTACCACAATATCATCCATAGACACAGTAAAATGACCTGCCGGATTTTTCAAAAATTCTGGATACGACAGATATCTGGAATCTTTTGGGATGCGAACCGTATATGTATTTGACACTGTAGCTTGTGTAGTCAAAACAGTATTAACCTGCGCCTTATAGAAGCATCCGGAAATTACAGTTCGAATCCACTTTTCTTTTCTGTCTTTCGTATCTGCCGCACGAATCCGGTTATACAACGTAATCGTGTAGACATAGTTCGGATTCATTTTAGCCCCCTGTACATCAATCCTGTGTTACAGAGGTACTGCGCGATCAGGCGCCGCACTTCCTTCATTTTGCCTGTTTCAGTCAGCGTTGAATTTGACAGATCTACCGTTCCACTCTGACCATCATTTGACCAGGATGCTAATGGACCTGCCAGGCCGCTTTCCTGCTGCTCGGCCTTAGCCTTGTCTGCCTTATACAACACCTCTGCCACGGCGCAGGTACACAATTTTACCTCTTCCGGTGGCTCTGGCATAACCTTGACTCTTCCAAAGGTGTACAAATCAATCTGCACTCTGGCCTCACGCTCCCAGTACAGGAAGGATTCTTCTGGTACTACTGGGGATTTTCCCAGCAGGTATCCAGATGTGTAAAATTCATAATCTGCGTACATTGCTCGCCTCTCTTTACTTTGACTTCAGCACTGAGAACGGGCATCTCTTAGTCCTGTCCGTCTGCACGCTGTTGATCGGATTTGGAATCTCCCATCCCATTCTCATGACGGCTCGGAGTGCAACCATGTCATTCTGCATCAGGTTATATGCAATAGAACCATCTGTGTTCTGAACAACGCCTTCCGTAAATAACTTAAAGGTGATATCCTGTCGAATAGAGTAAACCAGCTGAGAAAAATCACCTGAAATCATCAGTGCCTTGCTCTTATCAAAAGAGCCATTGTTTGGGAAGTTCATAGGGCTGCCATCCAGAGAATATGTAGTGCCGCTCTGAATGTCACTTTTGAACAGCGGATCGCCGTTGGCATTCTTCAAGCCTCTCAACTTTGCTCTCATAGAAATATCAGCCATGTGGCCATTTACAAAGTAACCACTATTTTCAACCATGGCAATAGATCCCTCTTCTCCCATGATCTTATCATACAAATTGTCTTCGGCCGCCAATGTTACTACTGTCTTAGCTGTAGTTGCTGTGGACACAACATCAGCTCTCCAAGAAGTCGGCTTATCATCGCCGAACAGAATGGCGCCGTCAATCTTCTTGCCAAATGCTTCAATAATTCTTGGCTTTGTCTCAGCCCAGATATCATACTCCGCATCATCAAGAACCGCCTCTGGAATCGGAACAATAACTGCAATCTCCTCTGCAACAATGAATTTCTTATCCCATGCCATTTTTGTTGTCTTTTTCTGTCCGGAATCACCGTTCACAAAATAAGCAATTGGCAGCATATCAAGTACAGGCATCTTATACTGTCTTGATGTCATATTAGGAAGCTTACGTCCTCTCTGAAGCACTGCAGACTGTGTAACAATTCCCTGAATGATTTCGTTAGCCTCCTGCACTGGAATCAAAGACTCAGCGCCAGTACGATCAATAATGTTTGTGTCATTCTCAAAAATGTGTAAATCCATTACATATTTACTTTTCATATTTCACTTTCCTCCGTCATCTTTTTGCGGCAGCACGAATCCGGTCATTGATTGTCATATTCATATTTCCCCCGGAATTCTGGTTATCAGATCCTGTAGAAGTTGATACTCTATATGTACCAGCTCCTGTATATCTTGGATTTTCTTTTAAAAATTTCTCTGCTGCCTTTGCAAAATCAGTTTTCTCATCAACCAATTTGCTTACTTTAAACATTACATAGTCCAGATCCGCGTTCTTTACACCCTTATTGATAAGCGTTTTCTCCTGCTCATACTGTTGTAACTTCTCTCGTGCTTCATCACGCTCTCTGGTAAGCAATTCTACATCAGGCTGCTGTGCCTTCTGCTTTGCCTTAAAATCTGCGATTGCCGTTGTAATCTGCTCTTCACTAAGTCCCTGTTTTCTGTAAAAGTCTGCAAGTGCTGCTCGTGTTGCTTTCTCAGCTCTACTGGTGGCAATCTCTTCTGCCTGTTCAAATGTATACCCAGCGCTGCCGCCGTTATTATTCCCACTTTTTCCCCCAGCGTTTCCAGATGCGCCTTCCGCGCCAGAAGCACCTTCATCAAAAATGTGTAAATTCATTAATTTTTTCATATTTACCTCCGTTTTGCCTCGACAGGCTCCCACAGCTTTTTCTGCCTTCATGTTTTGGGCATAAAGAAAACCGGCTATTTGCAGCCGGTTAACCAAATTTTATGCAATTGTATTTCTGGTTAATTGATGCAAGTCCCAAGAACCATGAATTGACAAGAAGTTTTCCTTTCTCGTCCAGACCATCCCACTCAATTACCGTCTTCCCTGAAGCAGTTTCTGCGCGAATCCGATTATCCGTAAGCTCTTCCAGCGAATTTATCAAATTGCAAGTCAGTGCCGAGATAGCAGAACAAACAATGTCCTGACCATTTACAGATCTACAAGCATGTCCTTGCATTTTGATTCCTGCTGGAGATACTTTCACCACTATCATCGTTTCATCCTCCATTTTTTCTAATAAGCATTAAAAATACCACCAGCCTCTCGACTGGTGGTATCAATCAATATTCATTTACATGCCCTCTACATTCCCGATCTGGTCAATGATATCCTGCAATGCTTTGCCCTCAAAGAAAGGCTCCTGCATTACTTCCTCAATGCTGTGTGCCTCCATGAAGTCCTCTCCACACCACATATCGAAATGACCAGCATCAAACGGATCTACTCCACATGCTTTTCCATTATAATCAAAAAGAACGTGTGTACACAAACTTTCAATTCGGTCTCGAAGTTTTTTTGCCGTCATAATATATCTGCATTCTCCTTTCTTTCATTTTCCGTCAGTTCTCTAGTTGGTCTTCCAATAAGTTTTCCATTCACATCATACTTATAGTCATGAGCATGTTCTCCATTTTTGCCATATGGATGCATTTTGGCATTCCCATGATTATTGTTGCTGATCTGCTTGAACTGCTTTCCCTTTTCATCGTAATAATTTCTGTCAATTCCACCTTTCTTGCCAGTCAGCTGAGTAATACTATTCGGTTTTCCTGTCAAAGTGGTCTTTTCAACTTCAATTATATCGTGTCCGGCCGCATTTTTCAATGTTGTTGGCATTGTTTTTTTTAGCTCTGCCTTAGTCGGTGTGAACTTGCCTCGTAAGCCATCCTGATACACTCGCTCCATCTGTTCTGGCAGTTCCATAGCTTTTGAAAAGTCCTTATAAGTTTGCATCTGGCCCTGATACTTGGCTTTTTTTAGCACGATGTCATTCTGATCCGCGCCACCATCCTGCATTAAACGGATATCTTGACGCGTTTTGCGCATATGAGTTTCCATTCTTCGCTGTGCCTGAAGCGCCTCATAGGTGGTATATTGCTTCCCCAAATATTCTTTCGGGGTGTTTTCCTCTTTGATCATCTGGTCAAGTTGCTCATCTGTGTAGGTGCGGACGGATACGCCAGGAATGAACGGCTTGTAATCATGGTAACAATTCCAGCCATGAAGACCCGGCCCCGTTCCCAGTCCGCAGACATCTTTCAGCTGCTGCATCGACCAAACACGGCCTTGCCACGGTTGATGAGTCGGACGCGCTCCAACGTGGTATGAGACTTCGTAATAGTCTGTTTTAAGTTCCTCTGCCACCTGCTCGTTGATTTTTCCTTGCACCTGACGGAAACCTGTCATAATGGCTCGTCTGGCTGCCACATCCACTCGATTATGCCAACCGGAATCGTAATCAATCCACCTGAGTCCCGATGTGGTCATCGTGTTGATTGTACGCTGGAGCACTGTGTTGTAGGAGAAGGCACCTGACTTGATGTCCATTATAGCAGCATCAAGCGTCTGCTGGTAGAACTTCATTGTAGGCGAATATACAATATTTTTTGTTACAGGGTCACGAATTGCAAATCCCATCGAGCCTGTAAGATTTCGGAACGTGTCCTTAGTCTGCCTTTTGGATGCCTCAATCGCTTGTAACAGCTGGATATTCTGTTCAAGAGGAATCTGTTCAAAGCCAGACACCTGACACTCTCGGTCGTGCCCGTAGTATTCACGATACACGTCATCCGAGAAGATCTTGTCTACCTCATCGTCCGTCTTTTCAAGCATTTCCTTAATCCATTTTCGGATCTGTTCTTCCGATTCTCCCAACTGATGCAGTCTGGAAATCTCCCAGTCCGCAGAAGCTGGAGAAAAGCCATTTGCCCTAATGCGTTCCACAACATCTTTCATGATACGTCTTTCAAGTTCAGACATCAATTCTACGAAAGGCTGCGGAATCTGTTCGAGTTCGCCCTGTGTCATTCAATCACCTCTGCCGGTTGTTGAACGGCTGCTTTTGCCTGCTCTTCAGATTCGCCGTAATACTTGGCGCGGTACTCCCACAACTGCATAGCTCCCATACTGACATCTTGCCGATCAGACTGTCTCTCAGCTTCTTTATCCTCGATGATTGAATCATCAAAATCAATTGTTACCTCTGTCTCAAGATTCAACTGATTTCCCAGAACGATTCCTAAGCGTATAATAATCTTCACAAGTTCTTTCAAAACATCTTCAAGAATAACCTCGTGCTTTTTGATCATTCGATACATATCTGAATTTTCTGAAATAACTTCTGTAGCAGTCTTTACGCCCGAGCAATCAAATTTATATCTTTCAGTGCCAAATCCGCACTTCAAAGAAAGATAATTCAAATCGTCATTGATTGCTTTTGAATGCTGTTCTGTTCTGAGGTCCATATTTATTTCTTTTATCAGACCTTCTTTGTCCTTGTCGTAGTTGTCTGGAAGCTGATAGAATACCGTATCTTCTGGATCAAATGCAGGAGTGCCATCTGCATTTTTGACCATCTCCGGAGCGACAAATATTCTTTTGCGCCCTAAGTCAAACTCATTAGTATAAGAGTCATACTCAATATCCAGTTTTTTCAATACATCAATAGCATTTGCATAGATCGCAATTCCCATAGGATTGCTCTCGTCCTCATCTGCATTGTTCACGATGTTCAGTCGATCAATCACATATTGCGGATCTGGAGAGCCAGTCTCAATTCTGGCAGAAAGATAACGAAATGGACTCAGCCGTTTCCATTCCTCTTCTGCCAGTTCCTTGCCTTCCTGGCTTCCCTGCTGGCATTCCAGCACATTATTTTCAATCACATATTGCATTCCGGTTTCAGTTTCTTCCAGTCTATGAAACTGCACCTGCACATACTTCTTCCTGGCTACAGTCTTATAAAAAGTGAATGCACATTCTGTAATTTTGCCATTGCTCCAGCTGATTGGAAAGATATTCGCCGCGCTTACATAATCAATTCCGATCTTGCCGGTTCCCGGAATAATGTGTCCGTCATCTGTCGCTGTTGCATCATACAGATATGGAATGTATGCAACAGTTCCGGAATATGCTTTTCTTTCCTGGTAATCATTTCCCAACACCAGAAAGTGATTTTGCTGAAGAATTTCTTCTACAAAGTTGCCTGTAGCCTCGTCTGATAAAGTAATCTGTACACGTTCATTCAAAAGCAGGTCTGCAATGTCCTCCGAAAGCTTCTTTGCCATTCCAAGGCTTTTCCTCTTCTTTCTGGAGTATGTTCCCTTTCCGGAATAAATGCGGTAAAAAGTGAAATTTCTCACTTTCCCCTTATACCAGCTCTCCCACAAAGCAATCATTCTATAGAAAGATCTATCCACAGTATCAATTCCTTTTTTCTGAAAATAGCTAAATATATCCATCCTCTTCAACCTCCTTTCTCGCAATATCTGCGCTATATTCTCTTTTTTCTGCTTCTATTGGAAGCCATTGCTTTATATAACGCCAAGCCGTCATCACTGCGTATCTTAACGCATCACAGCTGTGATCATTTTCCTTTATCGGCACCTCTTTGCCTTTTTCAATGGACTTCTTATCATACTCATAGGTTCCAAGCTCCCTGTCCAAGTTCTCCTGCTTGGGTGAGATGCTCAAAATATCAAATACAAATGCTTTCTGTACACGGCTGATACCAAGTGCAACATCATTGTCTGCATCTCTGATCAGAACGCCGTATTCCGGAAGTGATCTGGTTGCTCTTCGGATTTCTTCTTGAAGGCCCTTTGCCGATGGATCTAAGCATATATAAAAGACTTTGATTTCATACTCTTCATGTAGCTCATTCATGAACTCCACAAGATCCTGCGCATATTCAGAAGGGCTTCTCTGCGTTCCTGAATCGCGTCCGCTATGATAATATTCTCCCAGCCCCGGAAACTTTTGCCGATACACATCGAGTCCAAATGCCTGATAGGTCGTTGCGTTCTGCTGTCCGTAATCACCACCAATATATGCCCTCTCGTAGGTTCGACCTTTCTCAGGTCTCTTCCGGTTTCGGCTGGAATACATGTAGTAAATCAGCTCATCAACACCCACTGACTCTCCAAGCCATGTCCAGCGATACATCTTTGGGTCTACTGCTTTCATGGCCTCTGCGGAACTGATCAAGTCTTGTCCAAGCCAATCAACAGGGACGTCTCTGTAATCGGTATGTATGTGAATGCAGTCAGGTCTCTGCTCCATCTTCTTGCACCAAAGATTTACAGCTGCATTTGGATTCTTCGGAGGGTTATAGAGGTAGATCATCTGGAATCCTGCCTTATTTCCACGAACGAATGTCGCCTCTATATTGGCAAGTTCATCCTCGCCTTCACCATCGTCAAAGAACTCTGTCAGCTCATCCAAGACAACTAACTTGATTGGCTTGTCTTCGTCAATAATACCTTTTGTATCGTCGATGCCATCTGAGCCAGAGAAGTAAATTGTGGTGTTGTACTTCTTATAGGTGATCTCCATCGGGCTTTTCGTTATGTAGAACCTATTCTTTGGAATCTGCAAGCGATTGATTCCGCGGAGCATTTCTTTGTAGACGGTCTTCCGAAGCTTGTTATGATGTTTACGAAGCACCACTACAGACCCATGCCGATCTGATACAATTTGGTAGTCTGTTCGGATCGCAGCAAAGCTAGATTTCGTGCCAGCTCGGCCAGAAGTCAAAATTATATGTTTATACATTTTATTGTTAAACACCGGAAGATACTTCGGTATTACTATCTCTGATATCCTGACTTGTTTTTTCGTCCGCATCATTTATAATCTCAACTCCATCATCTTCATTTTCAACTGGCTGCGTAGATAATCTCTCTGTTTGGGCTTTGATCTGGGCAATCCGCGCTCGCTGCTCATCTGTTGCCAGATCCATGTGTGCTGCAAGCCAATCAAGAGCTTTCATTCGATCCGCAAGTTTGATGCTTGCTCCATCACGGCCTTGCTTCACCTCTGCCACAATGGTGCCATCTACCTCAGCGGAAGATCTGAATCGAACAGTATTTACTGTCTTGGTAAGTTCTTTTTCTTCGCCAGTATCAGGGTCTTTGACCTTTACCGGGCCATACAGCGCCATGACAGGGACCTCTTCAGTGCCAAATTCGAGATAGTCTGTGATGTCAGCAAAAGCAATGTCGATATATTTTTGAAAGATATCAGACTCATCCAGCAATTCCCGACTCAATCGGGTCTGCTTCAAGCGCCGAATTTCTTCCCGAATGTTATCAAATGTTATCATTCGAGAACCATTTGTGCGGGCTGAATATTCATCGCATTGATATGCTTTTTGGTATGCTTTGGTCGCGTTGAAGCAGCGAACGTAAAGCAAGCAGAAAAGCCGCTGTTTATCAGTTAAATCCGGAGCTTCAATTATCTGCTCAACCTCTTTTTCTGCCGTTACCTTTTCCTTTTGTTTTTCTTCTTTTTTTCTTTTGGAGCGTTCCGTATTTTTACGGAGCGTTCCATTCAATTGATCATCCCAAGAATCTTTTGATTTCCATCCTCTAATTGTTCCTGGCGAAACATTTAGTTGACTTGCAATCTCAACTAAATCAATATTTCCAGCATTCTTTTTATAGATCTCGAAAGCTTTCCCCCTGTTCGGGTCTCTCGCTCTTGCCAAACCTCACCACCTCTCATTCGTGTTGTTTTGGGTATAAGAAAAGCAGCCCCGAAGGACTGCCTTTTAATTTTATTTTACATTTAATCTTTAATCATAATGATCTTCAAAATCATCTTCTTCAAAGTCATCTTCTTCATCGATATCATTTAATAACTCTGCTTGTTCCATTTGTTCTTCTAAACTCGGTTCGGCTTCTTCTTCCGATTTTTCTCTCATCTTTTCAAATGCTGCAGTTTCTTCCGCTGTAAATTCTTTACTATAACCACACCATGGAGTACTACAGACATATTTTTCTTCAAAAAGATCTACTTCTAATACTCCTTCCTTACATTTGGGACAAATTCTTTTATCAAAATCACCAACTCCACCTTTTGCCAATAATTTTGAACTCATATCATCCTCTCCTTTCGAATAATGGACATACTTACAAGATCTTATTCGAAGATATCACATTTACAATAGAAAATCAAGTAATAGCCGGTATTTTATTAAACTTTCGCATTATTGTATTATAACAAAAACACATGCCGCCAGTATGTTTGCTGGCGGCTCCAAGGGAGAAATATACCGGAGGCCTATGACCTCTATTGTTATTATAAATGTGTTTTTTGTGTTTTGTGTGCAAATTTCAAATATGAATCAATTTTTCTGCTTACAACACTCCTATCCATATTCATCTTTCTTCCGACCTTCTCTTGTGTCAATCCTTCAAGAAAGTACATCTGGAAAATCCTTCGTGTCCTGCTGTCCCGGATTCCGAAGACCCACTCCTCAATACAATCCTGTTCAGCTTCAAGCTTCACAATCTGAGTCTTATACCGTTTACGACGTTTTGCTCCAAGCTCGTAATCATATCCGACAACTGCCTGTGGCATTGGATACCCTTTCCGGTAATCGAAGATCACATCATTTCCGATTAGGCTGTCACCCTCACCCAGATGATCAAGCTTGTACTTCAGCTCCTTGATCTCGTCCCGATTGCTCCGGTACGCTTCCAGGCGCTCCCGTGTCATGCCTTCTGTTTCCATCGGTATCACCTCCTCTCACCCTACTACAAGCTACTCTTCGGTGTCTTCCTGGCTAACAATCTCCGCCGCAGTTGGCACAGCATTAATCACATCTCTAAACATATCGTATATTGGCTTATGCTCAGGATACTCCTGTTCAGCCTCATCAAGTATAGAAATGATAAAATCTGCATCAATTAGTCTCATAATCGCTTACCTCCGTTTCTTCGATACGGCTCTGGCAGAGGCATCCATGCCACAACATCACGAATCGGTAATGTACGACACTCAAAATATTCATCTCCAAACACCCTGATGTAATGAGCGATCATCATACCACCGCTTCTTGTCTGTACCAGATATCCTGTGCAATGATCAATGCTTATGTCATGCAGATCTTCCACATCAGGGATCTGATCCGGACTGAATCCAGTATTCTCGTACTCCATAAGCTTCCACAATGCGCCGTAGATCTTTTCCCACATTTCATCCGTGATGACTTGTCCTGCATACAATGATTTCCATGCAACACCACTTAAAGCCCAATTACCTTGACTATCAGTTTCTGTTAATCTACTCATCTTGTTCTCCTCCACCAACGTGCCTTACTTCTTGGCCGCTGCTTAATACTTTCAAGGAATCCCGAATATGTACGGTTTACTCGTTCCTTCTCTGCTTCTACCAATCTACACTCTGTGTACTTGATTGTATCGCTGATCTGCAGCTGGATCCGATCTTCTTCGCCCGGATTGTAACCGTGTCGCTGCTGATATAGCTTCTTACTCTGACGTTTGTTCATGTGATTCTCCTTTCTGAAGGTCCTGAAAATCAACGTATGTATTTGCAATAGCCAGATCGGTTGATGTCTTTTCAAGATAATATTCCTTGATCGCTTCCCTTGCTGCCCATTCTGGAATATCCTGAATCATTGTCAAACCACACACTGCTGCAATCTCGTCTGGCAATTCATTCCGTGCCTTGCTTTGTAGTCTGAGCAGATGTCCAACACATCCAAGTAACGATCTCTTATTGCTGATAACTGCCTCCTGTAACTTAGGATCTTCTCTCACTGCCTTATTGACCACGATTAATATTCCTGTTAAGACCACCGACTGACGCAAATCCAGATCAACGCTCTCAAGAAGTAATCTACCGATCGCCAACTCTTTCTGAGTTGTAAGCGTAGGTTCTTCGCCCATCAGGTAGCGCTCTGCTGTTCGCACTGTAAGTCCGTTCGCTTCTGCCAGGCGGATCACACCTTCCAGATCGCCTTTGCCCTTCAGCATTGCTGCCTGCAGGTTTAATTCCTTCAGTGTACACATATTTTTGTTTTTCATCTCTTTTACCTTCCTTCTCACGATTGTTGATAAATGCGATTAACATATCCTCTACGAATGAATCCGTATACTTTTTAGATAACTGCTGGCAATCACTAATCAATGCGTTCCAGTATGCATCTGTATTTTCTGGAATCCAGTACTTCTTCGTTAGCGTCCAGAACTCCTGCATGAACTCACTGATCTGAGGGATATCTTTCTTCATCACACTTGCCATATCAATACCCCATATGCTTCTTTCTTACTTCTTCGTAGTTCTCATCGATCACTAAACCCTCAGAGTCAAGTACCGCACATATTGCTGCTGCGCATTTGACATTATCTAACTGTGTCCGCACATATGCAGATACGATTCTATCCAGGATACGCTTTGCTTCACGCTCTGGCATGCGATTGATGTCCAATTCACCTTTCACCTGCATAATCTACCTCCTGTATGTGATGCACATCACCCGTTGTAACCGTTTTTGAATTTTTGTAACCACTCCGTTACCACATGTTGGGTAACGCTTCAAACCCGCATATTTACTTGATTTTATGAGCATGTTACCAGTGTTACCGGTGATTTTGTGCTTTTTTATTTTTGAAATTTAAAATTACGTGATTCTTATTATTTTTTTATTTTCTGTATATAAGACACGGTTTTCCCTTGGTTTCAGTGGTAACGTGGTAACACCATGCATTTTTTCCAGCAAAATCAAGGGTTTTCGTTGTTACCGTTACCGGTTACACAAACGGTAATGTTTCCTGTTCATTCTGTGGTATCGGCACAAAACCGCCCTCATCGGCCGGCTCCTCTCCCTGCTCGATCAGTATGCAGATGCACCTGGTCAGCTTCCCATTGATGCGTTTCACCTTGGTAACACGACCCTGATCCTGCAAAGATAGCTTCTTCTTTTCCAGCCAAGACATAAT
The DNA here is from genome assembly GCF_020687335.1 of Anthropogastromicrobium aceti. Taxonomy (NCBI): domain Bacteria; kingdom Bacillati; phylum Bacillota; class Clostridia; order Lachnospirales; family Lachnospiraceae; genus Anthropogastromicrobium; species Anthropogastromicrobium aceti. The sequence continues at coordinate 17,667 of NZ_JAJEQN010000008.1, read as the reverse complement.
ACTCTTGCGTGAAAATCCACCAGCTTCACACAGCTCGTCAAATGCCTGGGTAAAGAAATACACATAGTCTCCATCCAGCACACCCCACTTCTCACAATTCGTCTCATCATCAAAGCGAGCAGGGTTCATCTCCACCTTATCGCAGATAAACCGATATGCCCTGTCATTGTCAGAAAGCTCTGAGCGGTCAACTAAGACGTTCTTCGCATCGGTAATGGAAATATACTGCTTGTCCTTAAAAATGCGCTCTGTGGCGATTCTGTCCGCTGTGAGGATAATCGAGAGAGCCGTTGCCTGCTTCTGCATCTTGCTATCATCAATCAGTTCATTCAGAATACCCTCCTGAATGGTTCGTACCGCCTCTCTGCCCATATCCGTCACGATCTGGACAAATTCTTCACCAGCAAAGCCATAATTGCCCTTGACCGTCTCAGCGGTCTCACGTGGATCCTGATAGATATAGTCTCCGCACTCAATTTCCAGAATACGATTTATCGCACCGCCCTGGCTCACATAGGTTTGCAGAGCACGTTCGCCACTAGTCAGGATGCAGTTCTGCCACCGATTCTCCCTGTTGACGCCCAGATCGCGGTTTGAGCGGCTTTTACCCTTACCAGAGCATAAATCATACACCATGCCCTCAAAATTGCCTCTGATGCGATCTGAGACCTTGCTGGTGTCATCCATTACAAGCGGCAGATGATTCAACATGTCCGCTCTGGACTCTAGCGCAGTATCTGTAGTCTTAAAGTCTCCGATGTACTTATTCTCGGCCGGATCCGCCCAGACCGATGCAGCCACCATCAGCGTCACCGTCTTGCCACCCTCTGTCTCTCCCCACAGATCTACGATGAATGGCAGCCCTCCAAGCAAAGAAACCAGAACCGATGCAAACGATGCTGCCAGCATCAGCTTAATCTCCATCTTTCCTGATGCACGCAGCTTCTTTATATGTCGGATCCAAAGCTCTCTACTGCCATACTTTGAGATACTCTCGTACAGATCCCGGAAGCGATTGTCACCATCGAACACGACCTCCGTGTTATACGGCATAAAACCGTCCTTGATCCAGCCCAGCTTGCTCGTAGAATACTGCACATCAATCTCATCATCGTTCATATTTTCCACATCTGATAAATACCGAACCAGATACTTTGCGTTCTCAGATGTCACTGCCACACCTTTCGCGGACAATGAAACAATCTTTGCGGCAGAGGTAATCGTAGTCTTTGCAACAATTACCTCCTCCCAGCGGCCAGATCGCTTAAAAGCCAACTTAATCTGTTCGTCACCGGTCTCAATGTTCTTCAGGCGCTCGATCGGCAAGATCGGATGGTAACATGCCAGGATATCAGGAGAGAATGGATTTGTGGTCTGCTGGTAGATGCCATCCTGAGTTGCAATCCATGATCGACACTTCATTTTCGGATATGGCGGTCCAAAGTTTGTCCAATTCTCAACGCTCTGTGTTTCCTGTTTACGTGGCTTCTCCTCTGCCACTTTCTTATACGCTTTTAATAGCTGCTTAAACTGTCGACCAACCTTCAGCTCATCAGCCCTCTCCTCCGCTGACAAGATCATCCTTGCTTTCTGGATCTCATCCTCCTGTGAGAAGATCTCAATGAAGATCTCCTCACTCAAAATCGTCTTTGCTGTATAGTTATTAAGTGGTTCCATATCACCACCTCGTTTCCAGACCGTACAGACAGCACTGCTCATAAAGCTGCAGCTGATAATTGTTGTATGCTTCGCACCAGGCATCTGACAACGGTTCAGCCATCTTCAGTGCATCCCTGTACAGATCTATTTTTTTCCCATTTTCCTGTTTTTTTACATCAAGAGCTGCTTGTTCTTTCTGGCGCATCTCACGCTGCTTCTCAAAGTGATACTGCTTCATCCGGCGCGCAAAATTGGATTCCTTGCTCTTATCCGGATAATCACCGCCTAACAGCAGGAAGGCATCCTTAAAGGATACGCCCTCCATACGCTCAACAAACTTAAAGATATCTCCTGATGCTCCACAGCCAAAACAGTAAAAGCTGTCCTTATATATCTTGAGAGATGCTGTCTTCTCCTTGTGGAACGGGCAGCAAATGAAACCTGCTCGATTTGGATGCAGTCCATACAGCGCCACAACATCTCCCATTGATCTGCTCTGCTTTATCTCTTCTCGATCCATGCAGTATCCTCCAAAAGCTCCACGATACGACGCCCTGTGCTGCGCTTATCACAGAACAAGAACTCGACACCATAGGCAATATGCACCCGATAGATCTCAGCTGCCAGCTGCCGTCCGGTAACACGACTGTATGTACTTTTCCATTCAGCCACGTCCTTGATCGACTTAATCTTTCCACCATGCTCACAGAGGATGACCATCTTCACCTTCTGCTCTCGTGATCGTCTGACCTCCCGCCAGAAACGTCCTGAGTCCTTCGTACACAGATTGCTGCAAAGCTCATCCAAATTCTGCTTGCGATCGATCACAAACTTGTCCTGCCCTTCCAACATGTAATCTGCAATGTCAAGCTTCTGAATCTGGTACAGAATGCCATGCTGTTGGAAGTACTTCTCAATGTGCTGCCATTTCTTTTCCCGGCTGTCAACGATGATCAATTAAATGGCAGCCCTTCATCATCTACATTATCCGGAATCGGTTTGAAGCCAGATGGCGGCCGTGACGCAACTGGACGCTGATAACCGGTATTGTTATCAGACTTACTTCCACAAAAGCTTACGGAGTCCACCAGACAGATCAACCGGGAATTTTTCTTTCCGTCTGCTTCCCACTCCTCCGTTATCATGCGACCTTCTACAATGATCTCCTGTCCCTTAAGGAACCACTTGTTCAAGAACTCAGCTGTGTGTCCCCATGCCTTGCAGGGCAGATAACACAGCTTTTCCGATTCCTTATACTTGTCCGACCAGGCAACTGAAACCTGTGCCATAGCAACATTGCTCGGCGTATACTTCATTACTGGATCACTTACCAGTCGGCCCTGCAGGATTGTTCTGTTTATCATCCGACTCCTCCTTCATCTTCGCCATTGCCTTTCTCGCACATTCGATGCACAGTGCTCTTCCATACTGCTGCTTTCCAAGCGCTGCAATCTCCTCTGCGCTTTTGCTTCCTGCACCCTGAATTGGCTGTCTACAGTCTGCACAGATATATGTCTTAATTGACGGAGCCTTTGGACGAATCCGAAGCGCCTCAACAACATCACCAAATGCACGAACCTTTGCTGCATAAAGCGTGATATACTTGCCATTCCAATCCTCTATGTAAGGACCATATAGCTTTTCAATGGTCTTGCAGTTGGTCACGTTTAAGATCATCGGCTTCTGATCCTTCAGGTACGCAACCGTACACTCTTCCTTCTTTCCGTCCGCTCCCGTTACCATTTCTCTGCGAACCTGGCTGATCTGAACCGTCAGATCTTTACCTGGATCCAACGCATATGCTCCAATATAATCTGGATTGATTAACTTCTTCCAATGTGTCTGTGCCATTATACTTCCTCCCCATACGCAAACAGTCCCGTCTCAATTCGATCCGGACCTTCATATCCATACCAGTTACCACTGACCCTGCACTCATGCAGCATTCCGATATACTCCCGGAACTTATCATAGCCCTGCTGGATAAACTCCTCGCTGCAATCGTAAACTCTCACCGCATAAGGTGGCTTCTTTTCCTGCGCCACAAACTTGAATCCATAACGCTGAAATGTATTTGCAAAGACGCCCTCCGTGTACATTCCAGCCTGGAAGTCATATCCATACTTTCTGACAGATCGCTCGAAATCCATTCCGGCACAGCTGTCTGTTGTCTTATAATCCACCAGATACAGCTGCCCTTCGTACTCTGTCATGCAGTCTGGGCGGCACTTGCACCGCTCCCCTGTATCTGGATCTGTCCAGAAGAAACTCTGCTCATGCTCTCCTGTCAGCAGCTTCTTTGCCAGTTGGTGTTTGTTGATTACCTCTGCCATCTCGCACATAACCTCATAGTCATCCTGGCTTACAATATCCTTGCCCTCATTCTCTGCCATAAATGCTGCATACTGCTCCTGGCCTGCCTTTGTTCTTCTATTCACGGTCGGGCATACCACAAATTCACTTTCAAAGTCCCCCGGCTCCAGAATCATCTTGTGAAGTGCTCTGCCAAACAACAGAGCTGGTGTGTCCTCCTTTGGATGAGTCATCTGGTACTGAAAATGCAACGGGCTCTTGCGCATCTCAAACAGATCCGAACGGCTAATACCAGGATCTTGTCTATATTCTTTATTTGTCATCTTCCTGCTCCTCTCTGATCTGTGCTTCTGCTCGCACAGTTTCCTGTTCTTTCTTTTCGATCTGACAATCACAGGTTTCTCCTGGATCCAGATTTGCACCGCAATACTGGCATGTTCTGTAGTAACTCATATCATCACTTCTTTCTAAAGGCTTGCATTTTCCATCAAACTGAGGTATACTGCAAATGATTAGTTTATTTGTGCCGCTGACTGGGTCTGCCAACCCGCAGCGGCTTTTTCAATGTGCGGCTGACTCCAGCGCCACGGCTGACGATATGTAGCTCTTCATCGGATTCCGATAATACCAACCAGTTCTGCCAGATCAGTCTAGCAGCCATGATAATTGCCTTCTGATCACGTGTTGGCTTTGTCGCTTTGCTCTTTCCCATTGTGCTTCTCCTTTCGTTAAATCAACGCAATAATCCATCCGATCATAACGCAGACCACCGACCATGCGATCATATTGACCGTGTTCGCGATCGGCTGTTCCTCCTCTGCCGTTCTCTGCTCTTCCTCCTGCATCAGACGGCGCAAACGCATCTTGTTACGCTCTGGATCGCTCATAAAGCTTGGAACCTGTGGTGCACGGCTCTGATCCACTTCGTCCATTACGTACTTTCCGTTTACCTCGATAATCTCGAACATCTTTCCTCCAATTTCTGTATGTACTTTACATACTCAGTAACTTCTTTTCTTCCATTGCTTTTCTTTCAGCCTCTTTACGTTCTCTCTCCTGGCGCTCCAACGCAGCGTCAATCTTTAACCACAGATTTGCACTGGCCTTCTCCCACTCCACTGGATCCTTGATCGCACAGCTATCATCAATTGCGATGTCCGTGTTTCCGATTTTGGTTCTGTCAATAATCACCTTGCTACCTCCTGACTTTCTGTTTTACTCTATGCCTTACGGCTTGTTCATTAAAACTACAAGGTCGGCCGACCATTCCCCTCTGCCGGAGTCGGACCGGCAGTACACCATAGGGGTAAATTTAATTTCTTCTAAAATAAATTACTTTCTTATCACATTTTTTCTAAATTTTTCTTTCCCTTGAAATATTTACGTCGCTATGATAGAATGCATTTAATATTTCAAAGGAGAAATGTATGTTAGGACTAATTGCTGATATTACTGGTATACTAAGTTTCATTATGTCTATTGCTATATTTTTCGTATCACATAGTCTTTTACGCGATATGGCAAAACGTCAACAGGATTATAATTCCAAACGAATTGACATTCAGTCTGATTTGATTGCACTCAGAGATAACATATGGAAAGATCATTTAGACAACCTAGAAATTCGAAGCCGTCTACGCCAAGCTCTCTATTCATATCGTAATCAATACTGGTTAATTGCATTTCCGTTTCGCCTGTATCACATACAATGTAGCCTGCATTATATAAAAGGTCCTATAAAGCCTAAGAACAAAGAACGGCTTTGTAATCATATAGATTACTTAATAGGCAACATGGATAAGGAGGAAATAATTAAAAATGGATAACAACTTGCTTCTTGAGAAACTAATAAAAATGACAAAAGATAATTCTCTTTGTTGGGTACGATATTGTCAATCTCAAATTGAATTAAAACCTCTTCCTCCATCTCCATTGGATGATGGGCCGTTCAATATAGCAAATTCGTTTGCTCCGCTTAGTAAGGGAATAGATACCGAAAACAGTTATGTTTGCCACTATAATCAGGGTTATTTCTTTTTGCTACTGTATGACAATCTTTTACAGAATTCCCTTACATTACGTGTCCAAACTGATAGTGCCGAATATTCCCGAATATATCTATCTACGTCAGATACTGATGATGTTAATGTTGTAGCCCAGCTAAAACGCTTATACAACTTAATTTCTTCTCATGAATCAACTCAAGACGTAGACAATTTCATAAATTCGTTTATTAATGGCGAATAAATTCATTTACAAAGGCATCTACTTTTTTTTGGCTATCAATTTCCTTAGACAGTTCTTCTGGCTGTCTAAGGATTTTTTCTGCCATTTGCATTACTTGCTCATTCATTTCATGTTTTAGGTTTTGGACTTCTTTTCTGCATTCAGTAATTTCCTGTTCTAAAAGCATGATACGTTTTCTTGATAACCACATTACTGTTTTTCTATGCTCCTTTCTGCTCAGTTCCACTTATTGATCAACTTCGCTTGACTTCCTATCTCTTCTGCTCTATCCTTTCTTTACAGGCTGCTGCAACAGCCGAGTACATTATCAAGAAAGGACTTATATATGTCAGAAGAAACAACTACAGACATTAGCGTTATCAAATTACCCAAATCGGTTGATAAAGCTGTCAAAAACCTTACGGATGAACCCACAAAAAATATAGGCCATACTTTTGGTGACATCTGGTATCTGGTCTTCGGTAGGTTTTCTCATGCTGCCGATAAAAGACGTATAAAATACGATCTGGAGCTAAAGCAGTATCAGAAGGAACTCACAGAAAAAATGAATGCTATTCCTGATGATGAAAAGCAGGAACCTTCATTACAAGTAACCGCTCAAGCTCTCGAAAATTCCAAATACTGCATTTCGGAACCAGAATTAAGAGAAATGTTTGTTAATCTTATTTCAGGCTCTATGGATCGTCGTGTTTCTAATTTTGTTCATCCATCTTTTCCTGAAATAATTAAACAGATGTCACCACTTGATGCAGAAATAATTAGTGGATTTAAAAAACAGCCTAGTCAGCCTATTGCTAATTTTGTTTTAAGGGACAAAATTAGCAATTCTAGCACCATGTTGGACAGCTATCTATATTTTGATTTAAACACAAGTCACTCTTATGTCTATGCATCCTCTATCTCATCCTTAGAGCGCTTTGGCCTGCTATCAGTTGACTTCATGAGCTGGTTTACTAACGATTCGCATTATGAAATTTTCTCCAAATGGAGTTATTACCAGCATCTAAAAAAAGAATATGAACAGCCTGGCTCTAATAAATTTGTAGAAATTAATAAAGGAATATGCTCTCTTACTCCTCTTGGTCATTTTTTTGTTGATATCTGCATATCATAGACTCTGTCTCGTGAACAAAGTCCTTCGTCATATTGCAAATATCATCTACATGGCCATCCACTATGTTAAAGTAGTGAATGGCCAATAGCTTTGTCGTAATGACTGACACTACTACTGAGCATCCGATACAAACTAATACCAACATTCTTTCCTCCTATGCTGTCTTCTGGGGCTGTGAATCTGGAATCCGACAAAGGATTCCAAAAAGCATTCCATATACCTTGCACTGGTCCTCTTTAGATAACAGTGGAGCCATAATCTGGATGTTAGTTAATGTGTCGTCAGTTAACTGGATTTTACTGATATCTACTGTCTGTGTCATAAGCTCACCTCCTTTTGTGCTTCTGAGACTATTTTAAGTCCTATACGCACTTTTGTCAATATCTTTTTGTTGACATTCGCACTTTTTTTTGTTATATTGTGCTTGGAAGGAGGTATCTTACAATGGATAAGCGTTTAAAACTGGTTCGAAAAAAATTAGGACTCACTCAGCAGGAAATGGCCGATCGTTTACACATTAAGCGAAATACTTTCGCCAATTATGAATTAGGTCGTAACGCACCTATAGACGCGGTTGTTACATTAATTTGTAAGGAATTTGGTATCAACGAAGTGTGGCTAAGGACTGGTGAAGGTGGCGAAGATAGTATGTTTACCAAAGTTGATGAAGATGATCGCTACTCAATCAACCTTGGCAAGCTAAGTGCTACTGATAATGAAACTGCTCAGAGGATGGTTAATGCAATTGCTGAAAGTAGTCCTGAAGAGCTGAAAATTATTGAAGCTTTTATGAAAAAATGTCTTGGTCTATAAAGAAAGAGGCCGGCCCTTACAGGTCAGCCCCTTTCTTTTTTCATTGTCACGATAATCAGATAAATTCGTCTCAATATTTCGCTATCCGTTATTTCATCCAGTAACTTTTTAATTTCTCTTTTGTAATCCATTCCCCCTGCATCTCCTTCCTCTTATGCGGATTCGACACTCTTGCTTATGTACAAACATGTGTTTGCTTATATAATAACAGCAAACACATGTTTTGTCAAGATTTTTACATTTCTTTTTGATACATTTACAATATCACATATTTTCACAAATGTAAATACATGTCCGGTAAGCCGGACAACCTACTTATATGGACTATCAAACAGATCTGTTATATGCAATCCAAGCCCCTGCGCAATCTTCTCCAACGTGTCTAATCTTGGACTTGCACCATCACAGATGTCCCCGATCGTAGACTTTGGCACCCCACACAGCTCCGCAGCTTGTCGGATCGTCAGGCACTTCTGCTCCAATATTTCTTTTACTTTGATCTTCACAATCTATACACCTCCTATTTTTCAATAGTTTGTGTATTCCACTTGAATTAATGCGTTTTATGTTGTATTTTATATTTATAAATTATTGGAGGTCACCAAATGTCTGAACAATCTGAACAAACTTATCCTAAATTGCATACGAGGAAGATCATTATTGTCACAGCCGTTATTCTCAATCTATTATTTGGCAATGCTGCATACCACAGTACACTTGATGGAAAGCCTGTTACTATTATCAACTGGTTATTTTTAATGGCTGCAGCAAACATTATGTGTATTATTCCTATATGTCTTATAATTCTTTTATATTGCAAAATAAAGAATAGATCAATAGAGCGCGCTGAAGCCAAGGCTCAAAATACTACTCAAAGTAAATCTTCAAAGGTCTACTTTTCTAATGCTTCAGTAAAACAACATAAAACTACCATTGCTTCAAAGCAACCTATTAAAGAAGCTACTGTTCCAAATTCTCCGCCTTCAATAAATTCAGCGGTTCAAAAATCTGTTTCATCCAATAATGCCCTAAAAGCTGTTTCAGAAAATATTGATATTCAAGAGCCTTTGCCTTCATCAAGTTCAGAGAAAGAACAGATTTCTATTTCTTTAACGCCTATAGTCGATGCAGAACCCAAAAGAAAAACTTCCGTCTCTGTTAATTCTGCCCATCAAGAGTTACTGAAAAAATATGCAATCATTACCCCACTTGATACTACAGACTTTACAGATTTTGATTTCTTCGTGGAAGCAGGAATGCTATGCATAGAACACTTTTCTGATCCCTATAAAATCAAGCTGCTTCAACGCCATCTTGGAATTGGATTCAATCGCGCCAGTAGGCTATGCGACCAGTTAGTTTATTATAAAGTCCTGAATTCAAAAGGAAGCCATTACGATGTAATTATGGATCGGGATTCTTTTTACGCACTTGTGACAACTTTTCATGGACGCATGCCTGAAAAGCAATTTCGTCCTGTTACAGCCTTAACCAATGAAGACGTAATTACTCCTATTGATACAACAGACTTCACTGACTTTGATTTTTTCTTACATGCTGGTATAGTAAGTATAACAGATCCAGATCACGACAAACTCAGACTAATTCAACGTCATCTCGGGATCGGATTTAGCCATGCCGCCAGATTGTGTGACATATTATATTATTATAAGGTTTTAAAATCAGATATGGAAAAACAATGCGGTTATAGTTATTATAATGTAATCATGGACCTAGATTCTTTTCTTAAGCTTACAGGCAGCTTTCATGGACATATGCCAGAGGAATCTACATCAAAAGAACTCGATTATATGATGAACGATCATATCCCTTCAAGTAAACGCGGTCAGCACTTTGAAACTCAATGCGCAGAACTCTTGAAGAAAAATGGGTTTATAAATGTTATTGTTACTAAAAAAAGTGGAGATCACGGTGCTGACGTTCTTGCTGAAAAAGATGGTATTTCCTATGCAATTCAATGCAAGTATTATTCTAGCGCTGTAGGCAATTCAGCAGTGCAGGAAGCTTTCTCTGCAAAATCATACTATAGAAAAGATATTGCTGTTGTCATGACAAACTCATATTTTACACGTCCAGCTAAAGAAGAAGCTGCCAAGAACCAAGTAAAACTTTGGGATAAAGATAAACTCCAAATTTTTCTTAAGAATAGTCAATCAACTGATAGTTCTCAATAATTACTTTACTTTTCAATGATCGCCTGATAAAATGAAACATATTCCCCGTATATGCGGGGGTGATCCTCTGGCACTTCTTTCCATGACAAAGCTGCTTAAATATTCCCCGCGTAGGCGGGAGTGATCCTGGTCAAATACTTTTCTTCTTTTCCATCCTCAGATATTTCCCCGCGCCCGCAGGGTACCGCCCCGACACATTTGTGCCGGGGCAATTTATTTGCTTATTGGATTAAATCGGCATTTTTTATCTAAATATGTTTATTAAGTTCACTTTACATTTTTATTGTTTTTACAAGATAATATTGACTATTTTGTTCTATTCATATATAATAATTAATGTATTATTTGTAAAGGAGCAATACTATGAATATTATAGAAGCATTTAATTTTGATTTCAACCACAATCTCTCTTCTTATCTGTGTAAGCAGGTACTTACTGCCACAGCAGCATTCCATATTTTATTGAAAGAGAATTCTGACTTTTTCTCTTATCCTGAATTTAGCTCTGTAAAAGGAACTCTGCTGAACTACAGTATTGAACGCAGTTTATATGACGCTGCATTTTCTGCAGATGCTTCGTATAAAGCTTACCAGCAAAAAGTCAATAATTTTAACCGTTCTATTCTTCACCTTGAAACCGAACATTTTCGCGTAACAGCCGCAAAAACCATGAAGTGGAATACGCTTCCTTATGCATCCAACTATAAAAGAAATTATGCCGCAGCCAATTCCGGATGTTCTGGTCAGCTTTCGTTCGACTTCGTTACTCAATCAGTATCACAGGAGCCTTATTATGCAATCCTCACATACGGATATAATTCGTTAGCGCAAGAATGTAATCATATAGATTTACTTCTCCCAGATGAAAATTTTGCCAATTTCATTTATCGTAAAGATCTTTTATCCTTGCAAACCTCTGTATCAGCTGTTCCTTCCGCAAGCGAAGTTGAAGAAACTCTTGCAAAATTAAAGCCGGAATTCGAAGCACAAATTGTAAATTTAAAAGCAAATTAAAGGTGATTATTATGACTAAAAAAGATATTATTCCATATAGAATAAAACAAGCCCGAGTCTCCCGTGGATATTCCATGGGTGAACTCGCTGATCTCCTTGGTATAACACGTTCAGCTGTGTCTCAATATGAGCTGGGTACAATCGGCCCTACAGATTATATCATAGGGCAAATGTCTTCTGTACTTAAATATCCAATTTCTTTCTTTAGCAAAAAGCTCCCTGAAACAACCAATGCTAATAGTGCTGTATATTTTCGTAGCAGACGTACAACCGCTCAGAAAGCAAAAAATGCAGCAAGAGAAAAGATATCAATTTTTAGGGAAATTAATGACTATTTATCGTTCTATGTTGATTTCCCTAAACCCAACTTGCCCAACATAGGATGTAATAACCCTGTGACTCCCTTAAGTCTAAATGAATTGGAGAATTATGCTTCCCTTCTTAGAAATTATTGGAAACTTGGTTCTGGTCCAATTGAAAATCTTACATCCGTTTTACAAAAAAACGGCATTATGATATCTGTCATGGATCTTAATAATAAAAAAATAGATGCTTTTTCTGTTTGGTATAACAGTATCCCCTATATTTTTATTAGTAAAGATAAGTACAGTAATGCTCGCCTTAGATTTGATCTTGCTCACGAATTAGCTCATCTGCTACTTCACGCTAACACTTACGTTGATGATGATTTAGAGAATAAAGCTATTTCAGAAAAGCTCGAAACCGAAGCTGATACTTTTGCTGCTTGTTTCTTGTTACCTAAAGAAACCTTTTCTCGTGATGTCTATTCAACTTCAATAAACCATTTTATTCAGTTAAAGAAGAAATGGAAGGTTTCTATCGGTGCCATGATCTACAGATGCGCTGACTTGGATATCCTTAGTCCTAATCAAATTAAATATCTTAAAGATCAAATGACATATGGACATTATTGGAAGCGTGAGCCGCTTGATGATCAAATCCCACTAGAAACTCCTATTGCTCACAAGCAAGCTTTTGAATTACTTCTCGATAATAATATTGTTACTGTCAGCGATATTGTTGACTCCATTGGTTGTTCTCCATCCGAAATTGAGGAATATTCTTTTTTGCCTGAAGGGATGTTAAAACCATCTGCTCCGACTGGTATAATTAAGTTAAAAGACAAGATTGCCCAATATCGCAATTAATAAAAACTCAAAAAAACATAAGGAAGGACTTAACTATGACATGTTTTTATTGCAAAGGCAATGTTCAGCCCTCTACCACTACTTGCATGACCGACCATAATGGTTGCCACATCATTATTAAAAATGTTCCATGTGAGAAATGTACTCAATGCGGAGAAGAATATTTATCAGACGAAACACTACAAAATATCATTAAGCAGGTCAATGGAATGTTGACAGAAATTGCAGTCGTTGATTATAAAAAGACTGCTTAATCTTTCAGATGTAAAAATTTAAATATTGAAAAGGAGATTACTTATTATGATGTATCCGTTTATGACACTGAATGATAATACAGAAATCGTTCACTCCGAAATGCATCCAGGCGGTAAAGTAAAGGTATATATTGAGACACCTGATGAGCAATATTGTTTCCGCCACGCTACTTGCTGGCTTCCAGATTACAAGTGGGAAGATATTTACCACTACTCAGAAGAAGAAATTGATAAGTTCGATGAGATCATCCACTCAATGGCTCATCTCATTATGGAATTTTCTCAGAAAGGTGGGTTTGAAAATGCCGCAAGTTTTTAGATTCGGCCAATATTGTGTGTACTTCTGGACCAATGAAAATGAACCACTTGAACCAATTCACGTTCATGTCTCCGCAGGTACACCATCTTCTAATGCAACCAAGATATGGCTAACAAGCTCTGGAAACTGTCTGCTTTGTCACAATCGCTCTCAAATACCAAATCATGTACTTCGTAACATCATGCGAATGATTGAAGCGCGGCACAATGATGTTGTTCGTGCATGGCTAAAGTATTTTGGAGAAATTCGATACTATATTTAATAACTCTTATGAAAGGAATTTTCTATGGAACTAAACAGAACCGGCAGATATGTAATGTATCTGCGTAAGTCCCGAAAGGACGATGAATACGGTGCTGCATCCAATGAAGACGTACTCGCGCGGCATGAGCAGCTGCTGCGCGATACCGCCAAGCGAAACAAGATCATTGTCTCCGAGATCTACCGCGAAGTCCGATCTGGTGACAGCATTTCAGCTAGGCCAATGATGCAGCAGTTACTCTCTGAACTCGCTGATGGTCGATGGGACGGCGTACTGGTTGTTGAGATTGAGCGATTGGCTCGCGGTGACACAATTGACCAGGGCATCGTTGCGCGAGCTTTTCAGGACTCTGGTGCGATGATCATCACACCAATTAAAATCTATGACCCAAACGATGAATACGATGAGGAATATTTTGAATTTGGACTTTTCATGAGCCGCCGCGAATACAAAACGATCAAGCGCCGTATGCAGCGTGGCCGTGTGGCAGCTTCAAAGGAAGGCAAATTTTGTGGAAACAAAACACCTTATGGATACAAAAGAGAAAAGCTCTCTGGAGAAAGTGGTTTCCAGCTTGTTCCTGATCCGGAAGAAGCCGAAGTGATCCGGAAGATCTATGACTGGTATGTAAACGGTATTCCTCAGCCAAGCGGTAGCCGTACTATGGCTGGTATGGCTGCGATTGCAAATCAGCTCACTGCCGAAGGATATGCGCCACGATTCACCAGTGTCTGGAGCCATAATACTGTGTCTGATCTCTTAAAGAATCCAGTGTACATTGGAAAAATCACATGGGGAAAGAATAAAACGATTGATTGTCTGCAAGAAGATGGAACGCTTCGCTTTCGTGATCACAGGCAGTCATCGGCGAATGTCTTTGATGGACGCCATGAGCCGCTGATCACAGAAGATCTGTATTTTGCCGCTCAGCGCAGACGTCACAGCAGCCCACATTCACACACACACTATGTTGCAGACTGCAGCAATGCCCTAACCGGGCTTATCAGATGTAAATACTGTGGGCGCAACCTCTTCTACCGAAAGGCCAGCGCCAGAAGCCCCAAGGACATCATGCTGTGTGGCAACCACGAATGCCTTAACATTGGTTGCTTTTACGATGTCCTTGAAGCGCGAATCATCGATGCAATTCGCATGTACGCTGATCAAAATTCCAAGCCTGTGAAAAAACCTAAGCACGATGGCTCTTTGCAAACATCCATTAACAGAATCCAAAAAGAATTGGATGCCTCTGCTACACAGCTTGACCGCATCTACACAGCTTATGAGCGCGGTGTCTATGCAGATGATGTCTTTCTGGAGCGTTCTTCCTCCGTGAAGAAAAAGATCTCTGATCTGCAGCGTACACTCAAAGATCTGCAAGACCAAGAAGCAAAGCAAAAACAGGCAGATCAGGAACAGGTTGATATGATTCCGAAAATGCGGCATCTGGTTGAGACCTACTGGACGCTTAGTACGCCCTCTGATCGCAATGCAGCCTTAAAAGAGGTCATTGATCATATCGAATACGAGAAACACAAGAAAAGCCCAAAAGGCGGCCCTTTTGACAACTTCTCTCTTGTGATCTATCCTCGTCTTTTTTCTTCGCCTTTTTACTTCAATAACTGACGCTTATATGAACTTGCCCATATCGAAATCGTCTGCGCGATTATCTATCAGCTGACAAAAAATCTTTCTGTAGAAGAAATTAAGGCTTCTGGTTTTGATAAATATTATGTTGATCATACGCTCGGCATCTGGCCTCAGGCTGCTGGCGGTATCCCATTTAATGCCTGCGTTTTTCAGGTCAAGGGTGATCCCATCACTGATCTGACGGAAGACCTCGCTGCTGAACAAAAAGCACGCTCCACCTACGATAATATTCTGCGCTTAATAAGCGATCCAGAAATTTGTGATCCTATTCGTTTCCTGCGCCAGCGCGAAATTGTCCACTTCCAGCGTTTCGGTGAAGCACTCGTCCATGTTCAAGAGGGCCTTCCGAAAAATGTTTATGCCTACAATCCGGCCTTTGATAATAAAAACCGTTGCTAAGTGCAGCCCTTGACGATGCCTCTGCTCATATGATAAAATCCTTTCTGTAGCATCATGTATAATGCAGTAATTAAAATATCTATGCAAAATACAAAAGTACAGAAAGGATTTTTGAAATGAACCCAGCTAAAATATTTCAGTTAAAGGCTTCATGGGACCGCTTTGCAGCAGCCCACCCGAAGTTTCCGCTTTTTTTACGTGCTGTCTCTGACGGTAACGTAATGCATGAAGGCACTATTGCCGAAATTACTATTACAACAGCCGACGGACGCAAATATGAAACAAATTTAAAGCTTACAGCAAATGATCTGCAGCTTTTTGATGATGTCCGTCAGATAGTAAAATAAAAAAATTCAACGGTCTGCTGTTTATTTGAGCAAAGGCCGTTGAATTTTTTATTTTTTATTTATCGAAATGTCACATCAAACTCCATTAGAAAAAGCCACAAATTAATTGAGATCATTTACACGAAGCGAAGCACGTCCTCTGCCGTCTTTCTTGTCGGTGCATCTGGTGTAAATTTTTCATATCCAGCAGCAAGTAACACGGCAACTTCCTCTGTCTGCGGAATGCCAAGCTTTTCCTGAATATACGCTGCGTCATAGATACCAAGCATGACCGTTCCAACTCCCTGTGCATGAGCAGCGAGTGCGAATGTTTGTGCTGCTACTCCAGCGTCAAACATCTGCCAACCTTCTTTTTTGTCGGTGCTGTAGGAGCCATCCTTTTCAAAACCGCAGATGCCCTTTACATACGATACCACAATCAATACTGGTGTCTGCTTAAGTGTCTTTGTATTAAAGGCAAAGTCGCAGCAGCCATTTTCTGCGATATCATCAATGATTTCTCGTTTGTCTACCACAGTATAGCGCGGTGTCTGAGAATTTTTCCATGATGGTGCCCAAATTGCAGCATCTACGATTTTTTGAATCGTCTCACGCTCTACTGGGCGATCTTCAAATCTTCTTACACTTCTTCTTGTTTTGATGCATTCGAATACTTCCATTTATTGTTCTCCTCTCTACTTAAACTCACATTAATGATTAGTGTTAAAATCAATTAACCCACAAATGGATTATAAAACCTTCCAAACCGAATTGTCACGAATAAGCTTATGGCAAGTAGCACTACGCCAATTGCAATTGCGATAAAATCTCTTCGTGCAAATGGTCTTTTTGTATACCATGTGCGCTTTTTATTTTTACCAAAGCCACGCAGCTCCATTGCATTTGAGATCGTGTCGATTCGGTTTAAGCTTGTTAATATAAGCGGCAGCAAAATGTTTACCGAGTTTTTCAGTCTGGCAAAAAAGTGCTCGTTTTTGCCAAGCTCCACTCCTCTTGCCTGCTGCGCCTGACTTATGCTGTGATAATCTCTCTGAATATCAGGAATATAGCGAAGTGCAATTGCAACAGAATAGCCTACTTTATAGGAAATTCCGATACTATTTAAGCTGGCAGCAAACTCACTTGGATTGGTTGCCGAGATAAAAAGGATTGCAACTGGCAGCGCCACAAAATATTTCAGTGAAATGTTCAGCATGTAAAATAACTGTTCTGCTGTCACATCATAGCGCCAGAATAAATGAAACAGTACATGTCTGGTGCCATAAAGAGTTGTTCCCTGATTCGGGTCAAATAAGAAAATAAATAAATTATTGAGTACCAAAAATACAAGCATGAAAATCATCATAAAGCGCACTTCACGGTACTTAATATGGCTTAGCCTAAATGCAACAAGACTTACAGCAAACAATCCGAGCAATACCCAGGTGTTGTATGTAATCATGCTGGCAAAGGTAAAGAGCAGGAAAAACGCCAGCTTGGTCGTTCCCGTCATTTTATGAATCACACTGTCGCGTTCTAGATAATTTAATACCGTTTTAGCGGCCATGGCTGCGAACCTCCCTGTCTTCATGAATAAATCTCTCTACAAAGCTTTCCGGCGGCGTGATTTCACAGCGATTTGCCAGCGTAAAAAGGCTCGTTTCCTTTAATGCGGCGCGCGCTACAAGTGATGGATCACACAGCACCTGTGATGCTCTGCAATCGGCAATCAGCTGTCCATCAGAAAATACAAGCGCTCTTGGTGTGTACTCTAACATCAGATGCATATCATGTGTAATCATGCTGACTTAACCCAGCGGCAAGCCACTGGTGTTCCATTGACGGAGTTCTAGTGTCTGCGTACATCGCAAGGACTTTGGCAGACACATCTGTTCCGGAGCAACAAAACTCGCGAACAAGCAGTCCTACGACC
>NZ_JAJEQN010000089.1:0-2499 GCF_020687335.1 Anthropogastromicrobium aceti | reverse complement strand
TACCAAATTCTTTTTTGACGAATAATATCACCCTCTCTCCTGTATTTTATCATATACAATACTATCATTGATGATTATATGTAAATATAGATAAAAGCACTGTGCTTTTATCTATATTTACTTTTAATGTGGTCACTTTGCTTCCTGATCACAAAGCTCAACCTTTATCCTTTTTCCAAGAGCGCTAGCATATTTTTGCAACACAACTAATGTCGGTACTCTTGAACCGTTTTCAAAACGCGCAATATTGGCTGGTAATATTCCTGTAATATCTGCTATATCCTGCTGCGTTTTCTTCTGGTATTTTCTTTCTGCCACTAATTCTGCAATCAATGCAGATGACATTTGCAGCGTATTTTTCTGAATTTCTTCTGCATAAGCCATCAGCCGTTTTTCTCGTGCCTTTTTTTGTGTCCGATACTCTTCCATATTATTATTATTAGTCAGAGCGCTGTCCATCTCTTTTGTTTTTTCCTGCATATAATGCACATTCTTCCTTTGTCTGTTTTGTGTTATTATATCACGTATGATAGGTTTTTGCAAGAGTTTTTTCTTAGATCCCCTGTATGTTACACTATGCATTTGCTTATTCAAAACTAATTGTAACCGGATCAGATATACAAATCTCATCATAAGAATCGCCATCCAAAACTGCTACTTTAAATTCCAAATACTCAAGATCTTCCATCGGACAATACTCATCATATGATTCATACATGTCTATTTCATCCTTGGATTTCTTATTTGGGGCTAAATTAGCTGAATACACAGCATAAAACATAAAATCATTTAATGAAGCATCCTCATACTGTACAATGATTTTTTTATCAGTAAGATTTTCTGTTATAAAATTAATCGAATATCCATCACCATACTCATCTTCCTTAATTCCATTATAAGTAATTATAACAGACTCATCCTGATAAATTACATCTCCTATTTCTGTAACATTGGACTCTCGCAACTGCTTTCGTTCTTCTTTCAACACTGCAATTTGCTTCTCCAAATCGTGAATCTGCTTCTCAATCTCCGAAATTCGATCCTCATTTCCTGAAACTACACTTTCCGCCTCAGTACTGTCCTTTGTTTCTTCAACTGCCTCACTAATCTTTTCTTCCGTACTGGTTTCTTTTGCCATTACTGGAATTCCTGATACCACCAATGCTGCCGCCATTACTGTAAAAAATCTTTTTCTCATTTCTACCTCTCTCCTCTTCCAAGTTTATTACAAAATATTTCTTACAAAACAAAGTACCAGGGGCTGGCACGTAATTGCCTACTATACCTTATATACCACACTTCCTTGCTGCCCATAGAATCCCATGCGCAGAGCTATTGCAGCAAATCTCGTTATCCATCACCATACTGACCGCCTGTTCTAACGGCATGACCAATACCTCGATTTCTTCTGTCGCGTCCAAATGCTGCCCACTGACCTTACGGCAATGATCTGCAAAGTATATGTGCATATAGTTTGTAAGCTTCGCGGAACTTTCTACTGTTCTTCCAATAAACTGCCAGTCCTCAGAAATATAACCTGTCTCTTCTAGCAGTTCTCTCTTTGCAACCTCCAGACCTTCCTCTCCCCTTTCAAAACCACCTGCAGGGATCTCAATCAAGTCTCGGCCATAACAATATCGATATTCTTTTTTCAATATGATATTTCCATAGTCATCTAATGCTACAATTGCCGCAGCCTCGTTAATCGTAATGGCATAAAAATCATCAATATGTTGCCCATTTGGAAGCTCCACAGCATCTTTTCTCACCTTCACCCACTTAGTATCAAGCAGCGCTTGTGAACATATCGTTTTCCATTTATCCATGCTTTACCTCTAATGTTATTACGTGGTAACTGTCACATAGTACCTGAATCTGGTAACAATGTGATCAATGCCCTCACTGGCTTTTTAATTTTTATTTAAGTCAGCTACCATTCTCAGTATATCACAATTTCATACATTTTTACAGACACTTTCTTACCTTCATCACCGCACAATACATCAATCCGCCAATTATTCCATATCACTATTGCTGAAAATGGCAACATCATAATCACGTTTTCAATGCACTCGGTTGTCAGCTTCTGTTCGCCATTCACTGTCTCCCATATTCCCCAGCCGCCCATGACCTTGAACAACGGGTTCATCCACAGATTACATTTCAATAATGTTCGTTAGTACCAGGGTCGAGTAGACGTACCTGTAACCTTGCTGTCTACGCTTAGCCTGTTACATTACTGTAACATACTCAAGACTCTAAGTTGCGCTGTAGTACCAGGGTCGAGTAGACGTACCTTTCACAAGGTACGCCCCTCACAGAACCGGACGTGCGGCTTTCCCCGGCTTTCCCGCATCCGGCTCTTCATATGGCTAATCGTATGTCTGATCTCTGTGTATCTGACACTTTTCTCCTTGAAATCGTAAACGCTCAATAGTGGGTATACCCACTTCAAATAGCCGCTCCTGAGAGCGGCTTACAGTTCATTTTATTTTCGAC
>NZ_JAJEQN010000088.1:0-2511 GCF_020687335.1 Anthropogastromicrobium aceti | reverse complement strand
GGGGGTTTGAGTCCGATGGAGTATAGACGCAGTCTTGGAATTGCTTAATTCAGGTCCAAGAAAGCGTCCGCACCCCCGTGGTTAATGACTTTGGAGAGAGTAACTGCAAGTTTCAACTCTTTCAGGCGTTTACGGGTTTCTTTGCGAGTAGTTTTCTTTCTTGTTTTCTTGGTAAAAACCTCCTTCCTTGTTGGGTTTGCGAAAAAATAGTTTGTTTTGTCACTTCTATTATCGCTCAAATCCCCGAAAAGTGGGGGTTTTTTATATTATTTTTTTACTCGTCAAAGCTGCACCAATGTAGCCCTATTAAGCACCTATGTTGTCAGCTTTTTCATTCCATTAAATTCCATAATTCAATAAATTTATAATAACTGCCCTCACAGCAATAATATCATCTTTAGACTTTATATTATCCAATTCAAACACTTCTTTCAGCCCCCCTTCTTTATCAAAAAAAATATATATCTTATCTGTGTCAATCACTAGCACATTGTCTTTATAAATATTATCAGATATCACTTTATCTGTTGTTAAATATAACTGTTTTAAATTGCAATATGACGTTAACTGAGATCTTATATCCTTTTCTGCCGAAACTGATAGCTTAACCTCTACAGGCAAATATTTACCATTCAATTTTATTACATTGTCTACAAATGTTTTACATCTATTTTCTTTTTTACATCCACATTCTTTATAAAAAGCTTTTGTATCACCCAAATTCTTCAAGAATCTATCCACATAAAAAGCCCTAAACTGTGCTTCAAGAAAAAAACCTCGTCTATGACAATTTACTATTTCTAGCCAATTGTCATCATTCAGCTTATGTAATGGCATAGGCTCTGCAACTGAATTTTTTAAATATTCTTCTATAATATTGTTCCTTTTCAAAATCAAGTTCTTAATAAGCTCAAATTTTTCGCTAAAAATCGGCGTTATGCTGCTTTGTCTCGAAACTTCTATTTCAACTCCAAATTCTGACATATCAATTAAGTTTTCCAGCAAAAAAATATCATCAATCGGTGCAAATATATTGCTTTTCCAATGTAGATTCGCATTATCTATTTTATCATAAATAGGCTTTCCTGAAATTCTTCCTATTGCAAATATTTTTCCACCATATATATCATGTATTTTTTTTGCCCTTATCAAAGCATTCATAATTGTCCAAAAGTCATTATCGGAATAGTTTTCTCTATTTCTCAATAACTCCTTTTTTAATTTTCTAATTTTATTATTCGCAGTTTTTGCATGCATAAAAAAAAACAATATCACCCTTCTTGCACCATTTTGATGCTGTCCATTCAGTTTTTCGCTCCTCATAATATTCACCAGCATCGCCCCCTCTTATAACTTCTTCCATATCAAAGGAATGCGCATAATTATAAACTTTATCTAGCGAATTTGGGAAAGAGATATTTGATATATACGCCTGAACATAATTCACTGCAAATTACTCCTTTCTTACTCCTGTCCACTTTACTCATCCGTTTTTTTTCAGTCCTATTTTTTGCCGGGGACAGGCACTTTGGTCACATTATACTATAAAAAGGCATCGTTCTATTTTTAAAACTTTTTATTTTCCCCATGTAAAGTTACACTATCAATATCATTTTTCAAACTACATTTTTCAAGAAATAGTTCTTATTATTTCGACAGAATCGCAAAACAATCAAACAAAATGCCCAAGCGTCTAATCTCTTCTGAATAAATTTCTTCCTGCTCATCAAAACTTGATACCCCTAATGTCTCTACAATATGTCGTTTTATATCATCCATTTTTTTCAATGATAATAAATGGTCAAAAAAAATTCTATAATCATGAAGTATATATAATGGGGACATTATCATTCGTACATCCATACTAAGAACTTTACAACTAAGCATCTGTAATATTGCTTCAAGAAGTTTTATTGATTGCCACTTTTTATAGTTACAATCTCGTTTCTGTTCACAATAAAGTTTTTCATACAGCTTTCTCATTTGCTCAACATCGAATCCTTCAATCAAAACTTTATCATATGCATTTATTACTTCAGAAATATTCTGTTCTGAAAATATAACTGGATGTTTTATTTTTTTCTCATGCATCACACATTCTTCAGCTAGATGATATATATCAATATTATATTTCTTCTTAATATTCTTAATAAATATCTCTTTATTAAGTAAAATTTGTTTTTCCGCAATCGGCTTACTAAACACACATCTCAATTGTGCTCTATAAAAATCAGAATCAATTAGCAAATGATCCGACTCAACATTAAATGGTTTTAAGATATTTTTTGTCTTATCATCTAATACAGCAATATCACCAAGCCACATAATTAATTTTCCAGCAGTATTAAATCCAAATGGAACATCCCATTCATATTGATATCTTCCTGATAAATCTTTTTTTCCTATTTTACCATAACTCTCTGAAAAAATATTCGTAAACGCTCAATAGTGGATGCGTAGACAGTGACCTCATTTTTTGAGATAATAGCCTCGACAAATGATAATGCTCTA
>NZ_JAJEQN010000087.1:0-2590 GCF_020687335.1 Anthropogastromicrobium aceti | reverse complement strand
CGCGCGTCCAGAAGCGCCGCTTTTCATCCAAAGGCGGTGTGCGGGCATTTTGGGAACCCGGCTTTAGCAAGCCGGTAAAGAAAAGTATCAAAGACGTGAAAAGCGTCACTTTAGCGTCATCCGATTTACCTCGGAGGGAAACCACAAGGGGGACAATAGCGTATCGGAAAAATCGCAAGTTGGGAAAACCATCTACCCACGACTGAGCGGCAAGACGCAACATTGTGAATGAGGAGCAAGGCTAAACTGCTTTAAGGGCAGTCCGAGGCGGGATACTCGACCCGACGGCGCAGGATGGTTGTATTCGCCGTATGTCATAGCGGAATGTGACAGGTAAACACAGACCGCACGATACTTATGACAGCCAGCCGCAGTAAGCGGAAAAGGACGAAAACCCACTACCGACATCACAATACGCTTTTCCCAAAGTGTCTAACTGGAGATTGCCTAAACCGGAACGCCGGAACTATCCGGCTATGCGTAATGCCGCAAGGCGATAAATTTCAAGGGGTAAAAACCCAAGAAAGATGACGCTGAATATCCGGCATGGCAACGGAGCCTCCGTAGTAGTCCGAGGGCGGGAAAGCCGTCTACATGGCGAAGAGAGGCAGGATGTCAACCAATTCATAAAAAGGAAAGGTGCGTGAGGCATTATGAGAAGTCCTGAAAATGTGTTGGAAAGCCTAAAATCCAAGGCGTGTAACAAGAGTTACAAGTACGAGCGGTTATACCGCAACCTGTACAATCCACAATTCTATCTGCTGGCATATCAGCGGATACAGGCGAAACCAGGCAACATGACAGCCGGAACAGACGGCAAAACCATTGACGGAATGGGAATGGCAAGGATAAACGCCCTCATTGAAAAGATGCGGGATTTTAGTTATCAGCCTAACCCGGCAAGGAGAACGTATATCCCGAAATCCAATGGGAAAATGCGTCCTCTGGGGATACCGTCATTCGACGATAAACTGATACAGGAGGTGGTGCGGCTCATCTTAGAGAGTATTTATGAGCCAACCTTTAGCGACTATTCCCACGGTTTCCGTATAAACAGAAGCTGTCATACGGCACTCAAATATGTGCAGAAATATTTTACGGGGACAAAGTGGTTCGTTGAGGGAGATATAAAGGGCTGTTTTGACAACGTAGACCATCATGTGTTGATTGCTATTTTGCGAAAGCGGATTGCAGATGAACATTTCATCGGTCTGCTCTGGAAGTTCTTGAAAGCTGGATATATGGAGGATTGGAATTATCACAATACTTATTCCGGCACTCCGCAAGGCTCCATCATCAGCCCTATCCTTGCAAACATCTACATGAACGAACTGGATAGCTATATGGCAGAGTATGCAGAGAAATTCAACTGCGGAAACCGCCGTAAAATCAATCCTGCGTTCAAGAAGAAGCTGGATGTCTGCCGGGGGAAAGAACAAAGGCTTAAAAGAAATCTCTCTAAAATGAGCGAGGAAGAAAAAGAGGGCTTAATTGCAGAAATCCGGGAACTGCGGCGTAGTCTGAAATCTATGCCGTATAGCGACCAGATGGACGATAGCTATAAACGGATTTGCTATATCCGATATGCCGATGATTTCTTAATTGGAGTTATCGGCAGCAAAGAGGACGCAGAACAGATTAAACAAGATGTAGGCTGCTTTATCCGGGACAAACTCCATCTGGAAATGTCCGAGGAAAAGACATTGATTACTCATGGACACGACGCTGCGAAGTTCTTGGGATATGAGGTCACAATCGCCAAAGGCGAACACAACAAAAAGACCAAAACCGGGGCTACCAGACGGGTAAACAATGGAAAAGTCTTACTTTATGTTCCCCATGATAAGTGGGTAAAACGACTGTTCTCCTACAATGCCCTCAAGATTAAATACGACAAACAAAATGGAAACAAAGAGGTTTGGGAACCTGTCCGGCGCACTCGCCTGTTGCACTTGGACGATTTGGAAATCCTAAACCAATACAACGCAGAAATCCGTGGATTGTATAACTACTACCGACTTGCAAACAACGTGTCTGTACTCAATAACTTCTACTATGTAATGAGATACAGTATGCTCAAAACCTTTGCTGGAAAATATCGGACACGAATCAGCAGAATTATCCGCAAGTACCGTCAAGGGAAAGATTTTGTTGTGGAGTATCCGAAGAAAAACGGCAAGGTGGGAAAAGTGCTGTTCTACAATGACGGTTTCCGCCGGAATACCAAAGTAGAAAGCGGAAATCCCGATATAGTAGCACGAGCCGTTGAGAATTATGGACGCAACAGCCTGATTAAAAGACTGCAAGCGAACCAATGCGAGTGGTGCGGCGCAGAAAATGTGCCGCTTGAAATACACCATGTACGAAAACTCAAAGATTTAAGTGGCAGAAAACAATGGGAAATCGCCATGATTGGGCGTAAGCGCAAGACAATGGCACTCTGCGTCTACTGTCACGATAAGTTACACGCTGGGAAATTAGACTGACATCTGGAGAGCCGGATACGCTGAGAGGTGTAAGTCCGGTTCGGAGGGGAGTTCTCGGAAACCTACCATAGCAATATGGCAAGGCGCCGGGTTCTTACCCTACT
>NZ_JAJEQN010000086.1:0-2691 GCF_020687335.1 Anthropogastromicrobium aceti | reverse complement strand
AGATACCAGTACAACAGCTGGGGTAAGGTAACGTCCACACAGGATACAAGTGGCGTGTCCCTTGCAACGCTGAACCCGTTCCGCTACCGAAAATATGTCTACGATCCAGAGACAGGACTGTATTGTCTGGGAAGCCGCTATTATGATCCGGAAGTTGGAAGGTTTGTGAATGCGGATGACACGGATGTGATCTTTGCGAAGCCACAGGAATTAGGAAGTAAAAATCTGTACGCATACTGCGATAATAATCCAGTAGCAAGAGAAGACTATGCAGGAGAGTTTCCAATTCCATGTATTGTCGGCGCTGTTGTTGGAGCAGTAGTCAGCGGATTTTCTTATGTACTTTCGAGTGGAGGTGAAATTGATGGTGTTGAACTGGCAAAGTCATGCCTGGTAGGTGCAGTTTCAGGAGCGTTAGCGCCGCTGGGAGGGAATTTTTTAAAGGCAGCTGCGGTAATTAATGGAGTGAATACAGCAATTAATACAGAGGGAGATATTGTGACTCGTTTTATTTGTGGAGTATTTGAAGCAGGAGCTACATATGTTTCAGGTTTTACTGCTAATAATTGGACTGGAGAAAGAGTTGCTTTGGAAACAACCGCAGCGCAGATAATTGGAAATGCGGGAGTTGGTTATACTGTTGGTCAGACAGCAGAGCTTGCGGCGGTAGGACTTTCTGCGGCAGTAAGTTCTAAGTCATCAACTACAACTTCCAAAAATGTAAATCCAATAAAACCTAAAATTAGAACCACCTCAACGTCATCTGTTAAGAATGTGACAGTAGTATCAGGAAGAAAGAAGGTTACTAGCAAGATAAAAAAGTCAGTATCCCGGAATAAGAAGTTTCAGAGAGTATGTATGGCATAAATTGAATTAGAATCTAATGTTCAGGCAGGAGATTACTCCTGTCTGAATGGCGTGAAAGGAGAGGTATGAAAAAAAGATGTATTTGGAATTGGGATAAAAAGAAAAAAATAGAATGTTTGGATGAAAAGAGAAAACGGTCAAGATTTTTCGTTGTATTATCATTTTGGGGAGGAATTGTCATTGAAATAGGGATTCCGATTATAATATTGATTGTGTTGCTTCTTGATGCAATAATAAACAAACATATGCCATTTCAAAATGCAATGTTCAGTACAGGAATTCAATTTATAGTTTTGTTGCCATTTATGAGTTTTTGGGAATATATTGTTTACACACAAATATATAATGATATGATTTCTAATGGTGTTTATTATTTAAATGAAAGAGGAATTCAACTTGAATATTATCCTAACATTTGTAAAGAAATGTGTTGGGAGGAAATTGAGTTTATTGAAAGAAGAACAATACTGAATGATGTGAGAGAAGGAAGGCAGGCTAGTGAATGTGAAATTTTTTTTATTTGTAAAAAGGGGTGTACAGAAAAAGAAAAGAAGGTGAAAACAAGAGGAGAACATTTTTTTGTAAATCATAGAAAAAAGATTATATATATAGGATATTCAAAGGAACGTGAGGAGGAATTTCGTCAATATTGGGATAAAGAAATTCGAGATCAAAGAAAATGGACCAGAGGGATGAATCTTTTTTGAACCTCGGAGAATAAGAATTAGAAGCTTTTGAGTGCGTGACCCAACTGTGCTCAGAAAATATGAAATGCGATGAACGCAGTGCCAGACACTCTTATAATGAAGGGAGAATTAAGTTTGGAAAAAAGATGTATTTTGAATTGGGATCATGGGAAGAAAATCGAATATTTGGAAGAAAAGGGGAAAAAGCAAAGTTTGAAACTATATTTGGTAAGCCATGGTGACAGGTACGGTGGCTCACAATGTGTCCCTACTGGCTCGATATGTGTCCCCTGTAAAAAAGTCTGAAAGTTCAAGAAAAGAGCTTTCAGGCTTTTTTGTGTCTTTATTAGAATGCAGTAGAGTTGGAAAAAGAACAAAGGTTCGCAAACTTGAGCCACCAGGAACAATAATAAAACCACCGTACCTGTCCTCAATGTGGTCATGATGAGGGAGACCGAATTAAGAGTATTAAGCATGGTGGAACCACTTATGTATTTGATTATGATGGTTTCGGAAATCAGACAATGGTAAAGGCGGGCGACAAGACTCTTGAAAGTTACGGCTATGCACCAAACAATGGTCCACTCATAACAGTTGCCTATGGAAATGGCGATACGCAGGAAATCCTGTATGACAAAGAGGAGCGCATCCGAGCCAGACGATGGAATGGAGAAAGTACAGATGCCGTGCGTTATGAGTATGATGATTACGGTACACTGGAAAAGGAAACCGATCTGGTAAATGGACGTATTGACAAAGATCAGTATGACATGACTGGAAGACTCGTACAGAGCACTACTCTGGAGAAGAATACCGGGGCAGCAGGTGAGCCGACCGTGGCAAACACTCATACAGTGCAGTCACTTGAGATTGGTTATGACAATTATAATCGCGTAAATCGACTGGTGCAGAGCTTGGAGGGATCAAAGACAAAGACCGGACTGGTGTACGGTGATGCATCAAAGGCGCAGCGACCAGGATTATCCTATGGACTTACTGTCGATGGAACACAAAGACAAAGTTTAGCTTATGATGCGATGGCACGATGCACAAAGGAAACTGTGACACTTCCGGGTGGACAGACACGAGAAAACCGCTTTACTTATGGAACCCTTCATCATCTGACCGATATGGACAG
>NZ_JAJEQN010000085.1:0-3298 GCF_020687335.1 Anthropogastromicrobium aceti | reverse complement strand
GAACGTCTGAATGAGAAAGATGAAACGATTGCTACCCTTCAAGCAACGATTAAAAATCTTGAGGCAACAGTAAAAATGCTTCAGGAAAACGCAGTTGATCTTAAGGCAACAATCGCAAATCTGACCGAAACACTGAATGAATTCAAAAGAAAGTTTTTTGGAATATCCAGCGAAAAAAGTAAAAAAAAACAAACTGATGAACCTGTTTGTGAAGAAGCCTCCGAGCAGGAATCCGGTATCCCTGTGAAAGAACATACACGTACCAGAAAGAAAAAGGCTAAACGTGATGATCTTTATGCACTCCTTCCGATAGAAGAAGTCTTATGCGATGTTCCACAGCAAGAGCGCCTTTGTCCAGACTGTGGTGCAGAAATGGAACATATGGGATATACCTTTATCCGTGAAGAACTGCGAATTACTCCGGCTAAGGTAGTGCGTGTCCGTTACATGCAGGAAAAGTTGATCTGTCCGGTCTGCCGTGAAGAGGATGATACCACAATCACACAAGCAAAGACCCCAACCGCATTAATGCCGCATAGTCCGGCATCACCGGATATGGTCGCTATGGTTATGTACCAGAAAAGCTTTTTGCATCTGCCTTTCTACCGACAGGAAAAGGACTGGAAAGAAAAAGGAGTTCCACTTCCGCGCGAGACCGCCGCTAACTGGTATAACACATGTGCTTTGGAATACCTGTTACCGATTTATCAGGCGATGCATGTGGAGCTGATCAGCCGATCAGTTATTCATGCAGATGAAGTTCCATGCCAGGTACTTCACATATACTGCGTGCCAGACCCCTGGTACTAAACTGTAAACGCAAAATGAACAAAATATGACTAAAAAGTCGAATGCTGTCGAATTAGTGTCTGTATTAGGCAAAATAAAGCCGTGTGGATAGATTCACACGGTAGCTGCTCAAATCTTCACACACCTCTCCGTGGTGAGCAGCAGGCAACGATCTTATGATCGGCTGAGATGTGAGAAAAGTAACTATCCATTTTGAATAATTAATGGAGAAGCGTATTATGGAATTTCAGACAGATATTTTTGAAGGAGTAGAACCGCCATCAAGCAGTAAATACAATTTGATAGGTACAAAACTTCCGACGAGCCAAGATGTATATTTCGTAAGCAAGTGGCATGAACTTTTTGAACGCTATGAAATGGCGAGAATATTTTTACGCAAAACTGAGGAAGAAAATTGGGATTACTGGTTTAATAAAGTAGATGATGAGGTTGCTCAAAAAGGAATTGAATTAATGTTCAAATCCCAAATGCTTGAAACAGCATTAATAAATTACAATATTTTAGTTGATTTAACATGGACGATGACATATGTTTCAGCAGAATATGTTTTATACAAATTCGACAATGAAGGAAATGTGACTAATGCGGATGAAATCATTGGTATGCATTCGATTGAAAAATCATTGGATATGTTGCGAAAGACAGAAAATGGCGTAAGTACGCCACATGCGGAGGGAAATCCATTTCAGTATCTTAAAGTAATGCGGCCAGAATTTTCTGATGCAATTGATTTAATTGTTGAGTTCTGGAAAGAATTTTCTGAGTCGAAAATCAGAAATATATATAACTATATTAAGCACAAAGGTACTCCTTGCTACAAGGAAATTGAAGCACTGGGAGATACTCGCTTTTTTAACCTTATTATAGGCAAGGAATCATATCCTACAGATATAAGAGATGTGAGAAAAGTTCTTTCAATAGACGAATTAATAGATGAATTGAGAAAATTTGATGACGAAAAATTGTACCCGTATATTACTGGACTGATTGAAAAACTGAAAGTAGCAGTTGATCCATCTCCAATGATAATATAATAGATACTTTCAAGAGGAAATAGAGGTGACAAAGAATGAGTAATCTAGGATGGTATCAATGGATTACCACTGCTTCAAAGAAAGTTGGTGGTCCATTAAATCTTTTAGCAATAATTGGAGGCAGTTGTCTGGCGGTAGGTGGTACAGTGGGAAGCATGATCACAAATAAATACAGAGACATCAAGGAAAAAAAAGAATTAAAAACTTTGGGAACATACTCCGTGACAAAAGATGCAGAAATCAAGAAGATAAAACTGCTTTTGAAAACAGGTGACCAGATTGCCATTCTTGCAGCAGATAATGATACTATCTTAATTGCAAAAAACGAAGATAAAGATAATCCGTATTTCGTGTCTGCTGATTTTTTGATGGCGTGTTCAGATTACAAGGGAAAGTGAGTGAATGTTGCAACAAAAACCTTTGGCTGCTTTGATTTAAATGATGCAGATACATGTGAAGCAGTGTCAAAGACTAGTGTACCAATATTAATTATTCACGGAGATAAAGATATCCGAGCACCTTTATCTATGGCGTACAGAATTTATAACAGTTGTCAAAGCAAAAAAGAGATATATGTAGTTCTTGGAGCAGAGCATACTGAGTGCTATAGAACAGATCCAGAGAAATACGAAAAGACTGTGTCTGAGTTTATTGAAAAAAATCTTCCGTGATAAACTGCTCTGCGCTTTTCAAGGATTTATCGGCCGTGCATCAGCATGGCTACGCTGCTCGAAACTTTGCACACCTCTTCGTGGTGAGCAGCAGGCAACGCTGATATGGCGGCTGAGATGTGAAGAATGGTACACACTAAATGTAAGCGATGAATAACACCCCGGATTCCATATCTGCCTAAACCATGTCATAATTATTGCATGGAGTGGCAAGTCTTCTGTTTCTCAGTTTTGCACTTAGGACCATTTTACTTCAAATCATTTGGAGCCTGTGCTATATCCACTCCAAATAAAATTAGGAGTAAACGACACCTATGACAAAAAGAAAATATCGTACAGATGAGGAGTGGCTTTCTCTGATTCAGGAGTGCCGTTTGAGTGGACTTACGGATAAGCAATGGTGCGAGGCGCATCAAATCTGTCCGAGTAACTTTTATTACCAGATTCAGAAATTCCGCAAGAGAGCCTGTGAAATACCGGAGTCTCATTCAAAAACAACTCTGACTGCACAAAAACATGAAGTTGTTCAAGTTACATTTGAACAGCCGGCTGTATCGGAACATCCGCAGTCCTGTCTATCAAAGGACGCAAAGGCAGATGCAGCAATTCTTGTGCAGATCAATGGCTTTCAGATCGGAATCACAAATGCAGCGTCCGAAAGTGCAATCTTTCATACTCTGTCAGCGCTGCATCGCCTGTGTTAGGCGATCTGTCCGGTGTATCGAAGATCTACCTGATCACCGGCAGGACCGATATGAGAAAAAGCTTCGATGGCTTAATGGC
>NZ_JAJEQN010000084.1:0-3839 GCF_020687335.1 Anthropogastromicrobium aceti | reverse complement strand
TTCTTCGGTGCTATACTTGTTCATTTCTTCCTCCTAACATCTTTCGACATTAGGTCCAAAAATTGTCCGCACCCCATCTTTACTTGTTGTTAACGGTGCCTGACCCCCGAGACGCTCTAGCTCGCAATTGCACGCTGTAATACACTCAAGACTCGCTTCAAATGCTGTGGTTAACAGCTTATTTGACAGGATTTACACCTGCTGGATTGTACACCCTTTGCTGGACGCACGGTCTGGCACCTGATGTTCGCATAGCCATCAGCCTGAAATATTACTCATCACTTATATTCCTTCGAATCGGATATACTATACTTTGTTTCTCAACATATATCTGACCTACATCTTCCGCTATAATTGGAACTGCTATATCTCTTAATGTACATTCAAGATCAAGTATATATGGTTTTTCATTTTCATTTTTAAATGTAATCCTGAATTCATTCTGATAATCAAAAAGTTTTTTCTCTTTTTTAAAGGTATGCCATTCATTATATCCTGCTGCCATTTCCTGATATTCTACAAAACCCATTTGTGGATCATTACAATTTTTAATTTTTTTTAAGGCTACTTCTACTCGCTTAAAAAATTCCTGCCGATTAAGAATTAACACACCATATTCGCCAAATTCTTGACCCATATTTTTTGGAAAAGGGCTAACTTTCTTATTTTCAAAATTTATATACATGGTGTAAAAGCAAATTATCTTTCTATTTCTATTATCTGCTGCTGAATAGCTCTTTATAATTCCTGGCTTATATTCTAATGGATTATTTGTATAATCTCTAACAACAATCATATATTGACCATTTACTTTTTCTAAATTTGCAGAAATCATTTTAGGATCTTGATTATTAATTATAAAGTTATTCCCCTCATTACTATCTCCTTGTCCTTTAGCATCACATTTTCTAAAAAAGTCTACAGTATTAAAGTATAATCGTCCATCCAAAAAATCTTGCTGATATTCATACTTTCTGGTAAACTTTATTAACATATATTCATCATAATCTTTTATCCAATTTCCTTTATTAATATCGATATCGCTCATTTCAATCTTCTCCTTTTTTAGCCTTCATTTTTTCAAAATTATTTACATAGTACCTTGGTCGAGTAGACGTACCTTTCACAAGGTACGCCCCCCACAGATCCTGACGTGCGACTTTCCCGCATCCGGCTCTTCATATGGCTAATCATATGCCTGATCTCTGTGTATCCGACACTTTTCTCCCTAAAATCAATTTCCTCGTCATGTCAATCTCTGTGTATTGGACAAGTTTCTTTCTTGGATATCGCCATATATGGCTCCCTTCCCTCCAGTGGCATTACCCACCTTCAACGGTACTATGGAACTATCCGACTACCTATATTTCTTTTGTCTCTCTTTCTTTTATTGACAAGACATACTCTGCTCCTTTTTTCTAAAGCTGAGAAAATATAGTTTCTCTCCAGTTGACGTACAATCCTTGTATTACATGAACAGGTCCTTCCGACGCCGCGGAGCTGTGTGAAATCTCACCTTAACGATAAACCCACATGTTGCCTTCCCCTCAGACCACAGAGTCGGCACTCCGATTTATGGTATTTCGGCGCTCAATTGCTGTCCCTGCAACCTTGCTGTCTACGCTTAGCCCATTACATTACTGTAACACACTCAAGACTCGCTTCAAATGCTGTGGTTAGCAGCTTATTTGACAGGGGTTCCACCTGTCGGATTACACGCCCTTTGCTGGACGCACGGTCTGGCACCAATGCTATTGTTTAATACCAGATGGCTGGCATGTAACTTTTCTGGCTAAGCCAAGGGGACAGTAATTAAGCCGTGGCACAATAAAACAGCCGCCAGACCTGTCCCCACTGGCTCAATTCACATCCCCCTCACGAGGGATGAACGCCAAAAAGAATCAATATAACTGCTCTGTGTTTTGATTTTGTCTGTTACAAGCCTTGCAGCCATCATTTTTCTGGCAAATCAATCAAGATCAAACACATTTTCTTTTTGTTTTGATGCGAATCCCTCTGCATATTACATATTGCTTGACATTCGCACTCGTTTTGTTAACCGTGCCTGTCATTTGGTTCACACTCAGACAGCTGAATTAATCCACTCTTTCACCTGATCCACAGAAACCTCTGCCATTTCAGCGATTTCTTCGATGCTGTCACCCTTTTTGTACATTTTAAGTGCCATTTTCTTTGCTTTATTTAGCTCACCTGCAGCCATACCCTCTTGCTTACTTTCGTCAATCATATCTCTAACTGCCTTACACATATCAATTTCCCCCTTTCCGTCTGGAACATAGATTGGTGTGTTTGTGACATCACGTATTACTCGCGCAGCATCATTATCCATAATCATTACCTGATTATCATTTAAAAACTTCGACAACGCTTTCTTATCTTTAGAATATTTAATATATCCCAGCACATCTCCAAGACTTGTCGAAAACTTTTCTAAGTCATTGTTTGCAAGCTTATATGGATCAATCAAGAAAATTCGATAGTCCTGAACAAACTCCAACAATTTTTTATCTTCCAGATCCATCATCTCATAGAGAGATAGCGGACCATCCCACTCATCTGCTCCGAAATGAACTACTAGCGTGATTACCGGACGAATCCGATCTTCTTTATAGAATCCAGAAAGATACTCACCCTTGTTATGTCCTTTTCTGTCACCTTTACTCTTATGTCTTTTAGCAACCTCCGAAACCTGCTTTCCATACTGAAGAGCATCGTAAATAATATTTCTCACAGGCATTGCATAATGAATCTCTGTCTGATTTTCCACTCCCAGAAGAATATATGATGCTCTTGAATCCTGCATGATGACAGCTGATTTCAAAACATCTCGATATTTCTGAACAACATCCTCAGTTTGATTTTCGTTTTCACCCAATGCAAACGGGATCGCAATTTCCGTTGTATCAAGTTCCTGCAAAAGTGCCGGCTTGACAACCTGCTCTCCATCATAAATGAGATAATTAAAGGCATCAGCAAATACTTCGTTGCTTCTTATGTATTCTTTTGTAACAGTATCAGCCATTCCCATCGGCAAACACCTCCAATTTTCGTTATCAATAGAAGTACATACAGCTTCCTATTGTATTTTCATGTTACCATAGACTTTACTATGCTTGCATTTTATCAAATTATTCCCTATTTTTCAACTGTTTTCATTCGACGCCATTCGGCTTTTTTCGAATATTTGTTCACAGTTTGTTAACCGTTTATTAACGGTGCCTGACCCTTTTTGCCCATACACCCGTAGGAAATCCCATCTGAACCCGCATATACGTTACAATAAGACTATTCATCATAGCGCCTCCATCAATCTCAATGCCTTTAACAAATCCTTCGGTTTCAAACTTTAACTTTATGCAACTCAGCCAAGTTCCAAATAAAACATAAGCGACAAATCATTTTCACATCTCAGCCGATCTTATGGATCGTTGCCTGCTGCTCACCTCGTAGCGGTGTGTGATTATAAGAGCAGCTACCGTGTAGATGTCTCTACACGACTTTATTTTACCAAAGCCTCACACTAATTCGACAGCATTCGATTTTTTAGTCATATTTTGTTCATTTTGCGTTTACAGTTTAGTACCGGGGGTCTGGCACCAATGGTAATCACAAACAGGTTCATCAGTTTGTTTTTTTTTACTTTTTTCGCTGGATATTCCAAAAAACTTTCTTTTGAATTCATTCAGTGTTTCGGTCAGATTTGCGATTGTTGCCTTAAGATCAACTGCGTTTTCCTGAAGAATTTTTACTGTTGCCTCAAGATTTTTAATCGTTGCTTGAAGGGTAGCAATCGTTTCATCTTTCTCATTCAGACGTTC
>NZ_JAJEQN010000083.1:0-3983 GCF_020687335.1 Anthropogastromicrobium aceti | reverse complement strand
ATATCGCCAGCCATAGCATGGCTGACGATACAAAAATTTATTATTTTTTATTGTCCTCTTGACGGGGAGCATACCAGATCGGCAGCGGGTGATTTTTTATTGTGAAATAATCGGCACAAACTTCGCGCGGTTGCGAAGTGGATGATTCAGACTGATTGCACCAGTCCGCCGCCAAGAACAAGAAGATCGCAGCTAAGCTTTTCTGTGATACCTATTTCATTGGCATATGGCCAAGAAGTGGTATGTATCATAACGCTTGTTCCCCCTTAAATCAGAATTGAAATTCATATTTTGAAAATGCAGTGCAAAGACGAATGCCAGACTCCGCATCTTCCTTTGAGATAACGCTGCTGCTGCAGTGAGCGTAACGAGTGACAACAGAAATACCGCCGGCGCGGACGCCAAAGTTTGAAAGATTCATACTAGAAGCATCACAGCCGCCTTTATCAATGACCTCATACTGGAATGGAATATCTTTGTGACGGCAGCACTGCTCCATGACAGCAATGACATCTTCATGACACAGAACAGATGGATCAGCCACTTTAATGCCAATACCTTTGCCGATTGCATTGCTTCCAGTCAGATCACACGGATAATCATGTGCCGGGGTAACGTCAACAGCGATGCCAATATCAGGTTTAATAAAGGCAGCAGTTGTCTTAGAGCCGCGGCAGCCAACCTCCTCCTGAACGGTAAATACATAATAAATGTCGTTAGGATAAGTTCCGTCATTTTCACGAAGTGCTTCAATTAACTGAAAGCAGCCAACTCTGTCATCAAATGTCTTTGAGCAGACAAGATCATTTGCAAGAGGAAGATATTCGCCGCAATATCCGCATACAGAACCAACATGGACGTATTTAAGCGCATCCTCCTTGGATTTGGCACCGATATCAATAAATAGTGCATTAGGATCATTGTGTGCATCCTCAATATTTTTCATACTGCTAACAACACCATAGATTCCATTTCTAAAAACGACTCTCGTGTTGTAGGCAGAAGCAGTCCAGTTCCAACCGACATTGCATACTAAAAGACGTCCATCCTCCTCAATTTTCTTTACCATGAAGCCTATTTCATCCATGTGAGCGGCAAACATGATTTTTTTTGAGTGTGGTCCGCCTTTGCCCTTTTTAACGGCAATCAGACTGCCGAGCGGATCAACAATCAGCTCATCTGCGTATGGACGCACTTCCTGTTCAATCAATTCGCGTACCTTTTTTTCGTATCCAGCGATGCCCTGAGTTTGGGTTAAGCGGATTAGAAGTTCTTCATTTCGCATCGCAAATACCTCCTTATTTTTGACTGTGTAATTAATGATACAAATATTTGTGCATGTCTATAAAGATTTTATCACCTTAAAAATTTGAATGCAATATGTGATTATCGAGTTTGATTTTTTTTATAAATTAGTGCAAGCCCCTTAAGCATTAAGTCAGGATCGTAGGAAATAGTTTCCTCACAGTATGGAAGGATTGCCGGTGCGATCCCACCTGTGGCTACTACAATAGCGTTCTCGCCAAGTTCTTTTTTGATGCGGCGAATCATGCCGTCAATCATTGCAGCGTTGCCAAAAAGGGAACCGCTTTTCATGCAGTCAATTGTATTGCTGCCTATCACGTGCTTTGGCGCCTCTAAACTGATAAAAGGAAGCTGAGATGTCTGAGATGATAGCGAGTTTAGTGCGACAGCGGCACCAGGGGCAATTGCACCGCCTATATACTGGCGCTTATCATTTATAACGGAAAAAGTCGTTGCAGTACCCATATCAATAATAATAGAAGGAACTGTATAAGCAGCTATAGCGGCAACGGCTGTCACCACAAGATCGCTGCCAAGCTGGGTTGGATTATCAATACGAATAGAAAGACCTGTTTTTACGCCAGGTCCGACAATCAGAGGTTCTTTAGGAATTAATTTTGTCAGCGCGGTCTTTATAATATTCGATAAAGGAGGAACAACAGATGAGATAATGCTGCCATCTACCTGTGCGTGTGAAATAGAGTGAAGTTCAAAAATTAGCTTAAAATCAATGGCATATTCAAGCTCTGTCTTATCGGTACGTGTAGAGAGGCGTTCTGTAAATAGAACGTGATCAGCTTCAATTCCTCCGACTACAATATTTGTATTTCCAATATCAACTGCAATAATCATAACAATCTGCCTTTCTGTGAGAACAACATTACGCAGAAAGAATATCATGATAAAACAGGAAAAACAAGTATCATTTTGGGTATAATAAAGAAAAAAGGAGCTGCTTTAATGAAAAATATTAAAAGAAAAACAAAGCCTGATTGGAATAAGCTGACAGCAGAAGATCTGCAAAAGCTTGAAATTGCAGAGGAGATAGGTGTGATTGACAAAATCTATGCAGGTGGATATGGAAATCTTACATCAAAAGAATCAGGGAAAATCGGAGGGATTCTTGCTGCTAGAAACAAAGCAAAGAAGAAGTAAAGAAACAGGTTGAAAGAAAGTGCGGAATCCATTATACTAAAAGTATAGAGATTATTATGAAGAAATGGAGGATTCAAAATGGATCACGCAAAGCTGTTAAATAAAGTAGACCACACATTGTTGGCACAGGGAGCAACATGGGAGGAAATTCGTCAGATTTGTGACGATGCTATCCGTTTTAAGACAGCATCCGTATGTATTCCGCCGTCATACGTAAAGCAGGCAAAGGGTTATGTAGGCGATAGAATGAAGATTTGTACTGTAATCGGTTTCCCAAATGGTTATAACACTACGGCTGTAAAGGAGTTCGAGACAAGAGATGCAATCGAAAATGGTGCAGATGAGATTGATATGGTAATCAATATCGGATGGGTAAAGGATGGCAGATACGATCTTGTCGAAGAAGAAATCCGCTGCTTGAAGGCTGCATGTGGTGACAAGATTTTAAAGGTTATCATCGAGACTTGTCTTTTGACAGATACAGAGAAGATTCGCATGTGCGAAGTGGTAACTGCGGCAAAGGCAGATTTTATTAAGACCTCTACTGGATTCTCCAAGGCAGGTGCAACATTTGATGATATCGCACTTTTTGCTTCACATGTAGGTGAGAATGTGCAGATTAAGGCAGCCGGCGGAATTTCATCCTTTGCAGATGCAGATGAGTTTGTAAAACTTGGCGCTGACAGACTTGGAACAAGCCGTCTTGTAAAGATTGAAAAACAGCAGTAAATAAGATTGACAAAGACTATTTGTGGCAATTCCAAGCCCGGTTCCAAACACAAATATCAGCTTGCAGTATGCAGTACTTGCATTGTTAGCAGCAATGTACGGACCAGTAGCAGGCGGCCTGATCGGATTTATCGGACATGCACTGATCGATTTATCATGGGGTGGAAGTCCATGGTGGAGTTGGGTAATCACATCAGCATTTGTAGGTGTTGTGATTGGTATGTTTGCAAAGAAGCTCAATGTACAGGAAGGTGTATTTGATAAGACCAAGACAGCTATCTTCGCAATCGCTAATGTGGCAGCACATGTGATTGGCTGGGTAGTCGTAGCGCCAGTACTTGATATTTTAATTTACGCAGAGCCTGTAAAAAAGGTATTTGCGCAGGGTGTATTTGCAGCAATCTCCAATAGTATCACAGGAGTGATTGTTGGCGGATTGTTAATTGTGGCATATACAAAGACCATTGCAAAGAAAGGTTCTCTCGATAGAGAATAAAACTTTGACAAAGCCTTCTCATTTAGCTGAAAAATTTTCGGCTTGTGAAAAGGCTTTGATTTTTATTGTTTTTATGAGGTATTTACATGACGAAGAAAAAGTCCCCTGTTATAAAATTTTTAGGCGAAAACCCAGGGGCTTGCCCCTGGGATGAAGCCAAGAAATATTTTTCTAAATCTTTAATGTCGATATTTTCTGAATACACATTATAGATCTAACAACATAAAAGGCACATTTAATTAAAAAATTTATGCTATTAAATCGGGAAAAAATCACATTCTTTGAACTTGCACATTGA
>NZ_JAJEQN010000082.1:0-4113 GCF_020687335.1 Anthropogastromicrobium aceti | reverse complement strand
GGGGAATACGCAGAATGGTTATTTTTCAGGATGACACGGATTATCAGGTGTTCTTGTTGTTGTTAAAGAAAATGATGGAAGAACATGAGTGTAGTCTGCATGCATATTGTTTGATGAGCAATCATTTTCATGTTCTTATTGAAACAGGACCACATGAAATAGGAAAAACCTTTAAAGGAATTATGAGCTGCTATGCATCCTATTACAATCAGAGGTATGGATACCATGGTCATGTGTTTGAAGGACGTTTTAAGTCATGTATAGTTAAGGATGACAGCTATTTTTTGCAGACAAGTAGATATATACATATGAATCCAGTGAAGGCAAAGATAACTGCACATCCTGAAGATTATCCATGGAGCAGCTATAGGACGATACTTCGAATGACGGATGATCGGATTACACAGCCAGAAAAAACACTTGCATTTTTTAAACAAAGCATTTTTTATTATAGAGAATTTGTAGAAGATGCCACTCACAAGTATAAAATTAATGAAAATATGATTCAAAAAGAAATAGGGGAGGATGAAACATGGCTACCGTGGTAAAAAGCTTTGCAATACAGGGAGTAGACGGCTATACAGTAGATATTGAGTCGAAAGTTCTTGATGGACAGCCAATGATATCCATCATCGGAATGGGAGATGTGGCTGTTAAGGAAGCAGGAGATCGTATTCAGTCAGCGATTGACGAGAGCGGTTATGTATTTCCAAAAAAGCGCGTGATTATCAGTCTGGCACCTGGTGACAAGAAAAAAAGAGGTTCTCACTTTGACTTAGCAATGGCTATTGGTGTTTTGCAGGAAGGGGAAAATATTGCAGCAAAAGAATTGAATCAGTATGGTTTTATCGGAGAACTGTCATTAGATGGAAGTCTGCGCGCATGTTGTGGAATCTTGCCGATGATATTAGCAGCAAAGAAGAATGGGATTAAGAAGGTGATTATTCCTCAGGCAAATATCGGGGAGGCGAAGCTTGTTCATGGAATTGAAACGCTAGGTTTTACTGATTTGACGGAAGTGATCAGATATCTTGAAGGAAAACAGGCTTTTTTGGAAAAGCCAGAGATTATTGCCGAAGATTCTCTTTTTGCGGAGCGTGCATTGGATTTTTCAGATGTAAAAGGTCAGGAAGATGTAATTGAAGCTGCTTTATTAGCAGCAGCTGGCGGTCACAATATGCTGATGATCGGTGAACCTGGTTGTGGAAAAACAATGATTGCACAACGAATATCAACGATTCTCCCAGAAATGTCTGAGGAAGAATGCCTGGAGGTAACGAAGATTTACAGTATATCAGGATTATTGTCAAATGGCCATTCGCTAGTCAAAAACAGACCATTTCGTGCACCACATCATAATGCATCATTAAATGCATTAATTGGGGGCGGAGTAAATGCAATGCCGGGAGAGGTTTCGCTTGCCCATAATGGTGTTTTGTTTCTTGATGAGCTGGCAGAGTTTTCCAGAAAAACATTGGATGCACTTCGTCAGCCTGTTGAAGATAAGAAAGTATCTGTTGCCAGAGTAAACGGCGCACATACATATCCTGCTAATTTTATGTTTGTAACAGCAATGAATCCATGTCCATGTGGATATTATCCAAGCTCAAAGTGTCGATGTACTGATTATGAGATTATTAAATATCGCGGTAAAATTTCAGGTCCGATTATGGATCGTATTGACATTCAAAAAGAGGTACATCCTGTCAATTTTTTTGAGATGGAAAATAAGACAATGTCATATTCTTCTTTGGAACTTCGAAAAAGGGTAGAGGCAGCAAGAAAGATTCAGCAGGAGCGCTATTCTTTGGAGGAGGGAATCAACTGTAATGCACAGATGACAACGTCTCTTATAAAAAAATATTGCGAGATGGAGGCAGATTCGCTGGATTTGTTAAAGGAAACAAGTGAAAAGTATGGATATAGTGCGCGAGTGATCCATAAGCTTCTAAGACTGGCAAGAACAAGTGCCGATTTGGATGGAGCAGAGAAGATTCGTTTTCAGGATACGAAGAAGGTGATTTCGTGTCGTGATCTGGACGAAAGCAATAGCAAGATGATGGTGGTGAAATAGTGGAGGAAAAGGATTTTATAAAATATTGGATTTGGCTTACACAGATTCCTTATGTGGGTTCAGTTATGGAAGGACGTTTACTTGCAAAGTTTAAAAGTCCGCAGGATATATATGATGCGGATGAAAAATGTTTGAGGAAAATTTCGGGTATCACAAAGAGACAGATTGCTAGTATTTTACAAGCACGCTCATTTGACCGGGCAGAAAAAATTTTGGAGGATTGTGAGAAAAAGAAAATTTATGTTCTCACAAAAGCCGATATCAGGTATCCAGAGAAAGCAAAGCAGGTAAAGGATGCACCATCTGTCTTATATTACCAGGGATCATTTACCTCAGAAGAAGGTATTTTAAAGCCCACGGTTGGAATTGTTGGTGCAAGGCGATGCACACAGGATGCAAAACAATGCTGCATTGAATTGACAAGACAATGCATAAAAGAGCAGGAAATTGTGATCAGCGGTATGGCAAAAGGAATTGATGCATGTGCTGGAACAGTCTGTGTTAATTCCGGTTCATATACAGTTGCTATTGTAGGGAATGGGCTTGATATTTGTTATCCAGCAGAGCATGAGCGTCTGATGGAGAGAATACGTGAAACGGGATTACTGCTGTCAGAGTATCCACCGGGAACAGAGCCGTCCAATTATACATTTCCGCAGCGAAATAGACTAATTGCTTCATGGTCAGACAGGTTAATCGTTATAGCAGCAGGCAGAGGAAGTGGTGCAATGATAACAGCAAGTTGTGCTGATAAATATGGGAGAAAGGTGAGTTTTTATTAGCTTAGTTCGAGGCGTCGTAGAAAAGGGGAGCCAGTGGGGACAGGTGTTGGCTGTTTTATTGTGCCACGGGATGAATTACTGTCCCCTTGGCTTATGGTCATGAGTAAAGCAGTTAATAAGGATTTTTTCAGGCTTGAAAAAATTTTCAGCAGAAGGGAGATACTTTATGTAGATGATGAGTATCGAAACAATCATACAAGAAATGACAGATATCTGCCAAAAACAGGGAGTAGAGCATTTAATACTTTTTGGATCATTTGCAACAAATACAGCATTAGAAAGAAGTGATATTGATTTTGCTGTTAAGGGATGCAAAGATATATTAAAATTGGAAGATGCAGTGGAAAAAATAGAAACGTTGCGTAAGATTGATGTTGTTGATTATGATACTGTACGTAGTAAAAGATATTGAGCAGCGGCAGGCAAGAAGAGAAAAAGAGAGTGGAAAACGAAAAATCACAGATATTGCGTTACTAAAGACAATAGCCAGGTATCTGGCAAGCGTTATTGGCAGCCCGGTGTCTATGAAAAGTATAACCGACTATCTGACCTCAGCGGGCAGAAAAGTATCCCAAAATACAGTCAGCGATTATGTTGAAGCCCTGACAGAGTCCTTCATTTTTTATCCTGTGGAGCGGTTTGACATTGTTGGAAAGCAGCTCTTAAAGGTCAACAATAAGTTTTATATGGTAGATATGGGAATTAAAAACTATATTCTTCCAAGAAAGCGATACGATCTTGGATTTACCATTGAGAATATTGTGTATCTTGAACTTTCACGAAGAGGCAGCAAAATCAATATAGGAAAATACGGTTCTACTGAGGTTGACTTTGTGACACAGAAGGAAGGTGTGCTTACCTATTATCAGGTAACTGCTGATATGACGGCGGAAGAAACCTTTGAGAGAGAGATGAGACCGCTGAAAAACATTCAGGATAACTATGAAAAATTTGTCCTGACACTGGATCGATTTTCACTCGGAAATTACGATGGCATAAAAGTTGTGAATGTTATCGACTGGCTTTTAGGATGAGGAATCGGGTACTCCAGACTCCAGGTGCCAGACCCCAGGTACTAATGGAAAAAGAATAAAGGTTGAACTTTGTGATCAGGAAGCAAAGTGACCACATTAAAAGTAAATATAGATAAAAGCACAGTGCTTTTATCTATATTTACTTTTAATCATCAATGATAGTATTGTATATGATAAAATACAGGAGAGAGGGTGATATTATTCGTCAAAAAAGAATTTGGTA
>NZ_JAJEQN010000081.1:0-4500 GCF_020687335.1 Anthropogastromicrobium aceti | reverse complement strand
AGGATCAAACTGTCGTTAGGGGGTTTGAGTCCGATGGAGTATAGACGCAGTCTTGGAATTGCTTAATTCAGGTCCAATAAAGCGTCCGCACCCCCCAAACTATTTACATAATAATATAAATCAATTACTTAAAGAATTATCTGTAAAAGGCACTAAATAGAGTTTATCTTTAGTATCAGTTTCTGACAGTGAATATTTTGAAATCATTAGCATATTATCATACGATAACACACATCGAATAACAAATTGTTCATTTTCCATAGAATAATTTTGAATTTCCAAAGCACCTGTTTGCTTATTTAGACGATAAATATCATTTGTGTTTCTCAAGTAGAACAATTCATAACCTGTTTTATTATTTGAATTAGGAATGTACTCCAAATTAGCTTCACATAAGAGCATTTCGATTTCTTTGTCGATATATTTACATATAATGGAAACGCCAGAATAATCGGTTATGCAAAAATAATTGTCAAAAGCATAAAACACTCCAATATTATCAGTTATTTCATAATCACGAAAAATAGAAGTTATGTCAATCGTCCCAACACAAATAAAGTCAAGATCATATTTATTTAAAAAATATTGCGTGTCAGAATTATTCTTAGCTCGTTCGAGAACATATAAATACTCGTTATCGCTGTCAATATAGATTATGTTACATTCTGCACTAGTTGAATATACCTTACTTGAATCCATGCTAATTTGCT
The DNA here is from genome assembly GCF_020687335.1 of Anthropogastromicrobium aceti. Classification (NCBI taxonomy): domain Bacteria; kingdom Bacillati; phylum Bacillota; class Clostridia; order Lachnospirales; family Lachnospiraceae; genus Anthropogastromicrobium; species Anthropogastromicrobium aceti. The sequence goes on along the minus strand of NZ_JAJEQN010000081.1, from coordinate 3,790 downwards.
TAAAGTCACCATCTTTAGTGATCGTTTCAAGAAAAGTATTCATAGAACCATCTGAAAGAGCATTCCCCTGTAAAGCAATGATTTGATTATTCATTTCAACCACGGGAATTAATTTTTGTAAATATAGGTTCTCAGATATAGGTGTCATTTTCATTTCTGAGAAGTCTACAGCATACAAAACATTTTTCATATCGTTATCACTATATGTGCTGATATAAAAATATAAAATGTCATCTATCATTACATTACTTCTGCCTTTTAAGGCAAAATCAGAAACATGACCAACGCTTTGGTTTTCTCCCGTTTGAAAATTATAAATAAAGAATTCAACCGCAGTTCTTCCTATTTCCATATATAAAAGTTGACTTTCATATACATCAATATATGTTCGTAAATTTGATTTTTCCAATGAAACTGTGTAAGCTTGCACTATACTCTCATCAGAAGACATTGCATTTGAAGTAATACACAAAGAAGAACACCCAGTAAAAAAGATCATGCAAACAAGCAATACTATTAAATTTTTTTTCATTGTCCAGTTTCCATATTTTATATAAATGCTATTCATGGGGAGAAGAAGTGGCTCATTCTCCCCACATAGCATTTATATTTCTAAATCATATAATCAAGTGTTTTTTATTGAAAATTCAAGGTTTTTCAACCTTTCATATCTCAGTGAATAAACCACAGCTATGAGCATTTCGATGCATCAGGTACTGAAATAGCGGTTGAATGGTATACGAAATAAAACATCATTGATTTTCGCTTTACTGGCCTTGTGTATACCCTTCCCCCTATGGCAGCTAACCTCCTATATCCACCAGGATCATCTCTGTCTCCAGAGGTCCTAACTTCCTTCGTCCTGCCTGCCCATAACCAGGGTGTCAGCTATGCTCCTTTGCGGGGTCATGCCCCATAGAAAATATTCCTGCCGACTACTGGCTCATTCTTTGTATTATTGATTACTGACTTGCTTCTTGTTCCAGCACTGTGTTCAGTGGACGTTCTCTGTTACATTCTGCTTGATTCAGTGGCTGTCCACATGACAGCCTCCATTATAGTTACTTGTATTTCTTACGCAGCCTGTAGATAAACTGCCGGTCTCTTGATGTCACTCACCATCTTTTTCGGATCATAATCCACACCTTTAGTCAGCATGGCATAAAAGACTCATATCAGCTTGGCTGCGATTGCCATAAGTGACTGCATTTTCTTCAATGGATTCTGCCTTCTGGTTGTGTAATAATTATGGAGTTCCCTGAACTCCGGGTTCTTCGCCACAAGCGACATTGCAACCTCAAAGAGCAGGTATCTGAGTCTCTTTCGGCCTCGTCTGCTTATTGTTGTCTCGCCCTTGTGCTTTCCCGAACTATTTTCAACCAATGCCAATCCTGCAAGCTTCTGCAGTTCCTTCGGATTGTTGAAGCGGCTGATATCACCTACTTCTGCAAAGAACCCTGACACTGTTCTGATTCCCACTCCTTTGATCTCTAACAGCTTTTCAGCCATCGGAATCTTTCTTACCAGTTCTTCAATTAGAACCATAACTTCCTGTAGACGCGTATTTCTGGATTCATAGTCCTCCAGAAGCATTCGGATTTCCATTCTTGCAGACACCGCACATTCTTTGCTTCCAACGCTGTGCTCAGCAGCTTCTATCAGGGTCTTCGCCCTCGCCTTTCCAACTGCTCTTAACTTCGCATCTCGCCAGATTTGGTTCACTCCATCTATACCTAACGTCTGGATATCTTCTGGGAGTTGGGCTGCTTTAATGATTAGCATTCCGCTCTTGGCATCCGGATTTCCGTATACCGTCTTATATTCAGGAAAATATATTGAACCAATGACTGATCCTGTTTTGAATTCTTGTAAGTTCCGCCTTTAACTGGAATCTTATGTTTGATGCTGTTCTAAGATCAGCATCAATCCCATCCGGCAGGTATGGGATCATGTAACATCCCTCTCTAACTAATCCTGCTATAACTTTCGGATCCTTACGGTCATTTTTAGTCGGATTGTTGTCGTCGAGTTCTTTTGATTTTTTCACATGATGAGGATTTACAAGAACCGGTTTTATTTCATTATCCTGTAGAAACTTTCCAAGATTGAACCAGTAATGCCCGGTCGATTCCATACCTGAAACCACCTTATCCTTCTCATGTCTTTCTTTGAGGTCCAGGATCCATTCCTTAAATGTCACAAATCCAGCCTCTGTGTTGCTAAACTTAAATGGCTTCTTCGAATACTCGATTCCCCTGTTGCCGGGGACAGGCACTGGATGTCTTGAGTTGTTACTAAGCTTGGATTACTTGACTTTCTGGATGATCAGTTTCAATGCCCTCTCGGGCTTGAGTTGTTACTGGATATCCTCCTCGCTTAGACTCAGATTATCTCGTTTCAATGCCCTCTCGGGCTTGAGTTGTTACGACGAGTATGATGGCTTTGCAATTAAGGTAATGAGTTTCAATGCCCTCTCGGGCTTGAGTTGTTACGCTTTTTATCGACTACACAAATAATCACTTAGCAGTTTCAATGCCCTCTCGGGCTTGAGTTGTTACGCAGGAGCCGCAAAAAAAGCTGCTGGGGTTGCAAAAGTTTCAATGCCCTCTCGGGCTTGAGTTGTTACGGGCGAGATCTGGGCGAGTGCTATTGAGCAACAGTTGTTTCAATGCCCTCTCGGGCTTGAGTTGTTACCAAGCATTTTTGACACATCGGAAGAGATTAAAAAGTTTCAATGCCCTCTCGGGCTTGAGTTGTTACGTAGTCTTCAAGTTTGACGCAAGCGTTCTGGAAGGTTTCAATGCCCTCTCGGGCTTGAGTTGTTACGGCAAGAATGCCCAATATTTTAAATTTTTCATGATGCTTTTTATGCATACCTGCTATTTATAGGTGTATATTAGCACACCTTCCAATTTTTTTCAACCAATTATCTAAGTTTTTGAGGTGCGAATCCCCTAGTACTTTTCTGGGAACTTGCCTTTCGCACCACTCTTTTATCATTTTTCTGGTAACAAACACCAATACCTTACTATCGGGCTTATACCTCATTTCTACGGCATTGTCGGTCGCGGAAAAAATTTACAACTTGCACGTGTCAATGCCCTCTCGGGCTTATACCTCATTTCTACGTTATTTGCAATGACATATGATGCAATGTATTACTATGTGTCAATGCCCTCTCGGGCTTATACCTCATTTCTACACTGGAAGAAACTAATCTATCAAAGGCAATGAAAGAATCGAGTGTCAATGCCCTCTCGGGCTTATACCTCATTTCTACTATGGATATCACGGCCATATTGGGAAATATTGGGGTGTGTCAATGCCCTCTCGGGCTTATACCTCATTTCTACGGTACCCCTTCAAAAACCTAGGTTTTATGCGGTTTCCAGAGCCTGTTTTTGCAGATATTTGTCAGAATATTCTGACAACAGCAGTTTTTCGTGCATGTTAACATTTTGGACATATTTAATGAGGTATACTTACCCTTGACACTGAACTAAGTATAGCACTAAATACAACCGTTGTCATCCTATTTTTTCACTCTCTTGATAAGTTGAGCTGAGCAGTAACACGCTACCCTCTCGGGCTGCTGCTCAGACTCCTCTGCACAAAATGTAAACTTTTGTTTATAGAACTTTTATAAAATTTATACTTTTTTGCCGGGGACAGGCACTGGATACGGTTGGATTCAGCGAATGGATGAAGCTGACCTGACAAGATCAATGTCCAAAAAGGGCTGTTCGCCAGATAACTCGGCATGTGAAGGATTTTTTGGACGAATGAAAAA
>NZ_JAJEQN010000080.1:0-4553 GCF_020687335.1 Anthropogastromicrobium aceti | reverse complement strand
ATTTCTATTTCCTGTAAAATCGAATTTTCCTTCCTCTTCCTCATGATGAATCCAAATGACATAAACGGATGCAATCGCCAAACCGCCTGCTTTCATTTTACGAAGAGATTCCTCCCATAAATCTGCACGATATCGGCTAAAATGAATCTCGCCCATGACCGGAAACCATGGCATTCCATCCTTCGTCAGATATTTTTTTGTAAAACCATACGTTGTGTCCATGTTATCCGCCTTTCTTTTATAGGTTCTTCATTTTTGCCTTGACTATACTACCGTATCAGAAAAAAAGCATTACGTTTACTTGCTTTTCTCTTTCAAAATATTGCGGTCTTTCATTTTTGACTAATTGTCACGCTAGCTTTTCCAATAGCTGCATCAACACCTGATGCCTGTACTGTCAGTGTCAATTCTCCCTTGTTTTGTCCTGCACGAATAACCGCATAAGCCATTCCATTAAATGCATGACGTCCCTTAGTTTCCTTCCACTGCTCATGACACGCTGGATCACCATTATCAATTCCGATGATCTCTGCATCACCCTCCAGTGTAAAATCAAGTTCTGGGCATGCATCCAAAACAAGACGTCCCTCACCATCCACAATGCGAACCTCGGCCTGAACAATACTTCTTCCATCAGCATCTACACTTGTCTTATCAACTGTAAGCTTAATTGACGCTGCCTCACCTGTTGTCTCTACATTATAACGGCATACTTCTTTTCCATCGTGATATCCGACTACCTCGATTTTTCCAGGCTCATATGGAACATCCCAGCTTAAGAACAGATCATCTGTGTTGGCTGGTCTTCTATATCTGTCAAAATGGCCATAGCGCTCAGTCATTCCGTAGCATGGGAAGCCCTTTGACTTCATACCAAAAGAACGGCCATTTACAAAAAGTTCTGCATCCTCACAGTTCGTATAACAGATGACAGGGAGTACTGTTCCCTTTTTCAGCTTTAAGTTCCAATGTGGGCACAGATATGCAAATTTTTCCTTCTGATTCCATACACTTTTATAAAAATAGAATGCATCTTTTTCAAAACCACAAGTATCCAGACAGCCACAGCCTGCTGAACGCTGAGGCCAGTTTGCTTCTCCCAGATAATCAATGCCTGTCCACATATAATCACCGGCAACAAAATCATGAACCATCGTATAGCGAAGAAGCTTGCCTACCGTCACTGCCGCTGTATAATATGGCTTGTTCCAGAAGGATCCAGGATCCACTTCAAAGTTGTAGTCGCTTCGAATATATCCGGCTGATGGATTTTCTGTTCCGATCACGCAGCGATCCAAATGCTCCTCGCGGTCCGCATCGTACAAAAGCTCTGCGCGCGCTCTCCATCGGCCTACATAATTGTAGCCAACTACATCAATTTTATCCATAAATGCGTCGCGAGCTGAATATGGTTCTGCTGCAATCTGATCATGCGCAAGAGTCACCTTTCTGGTCGGGTCAATAGTATGGCAGTAGCCGCTCAATTCAACTGCAAGCTCCTCGCCGCCCACTACGACCTCCTCTGGGATCTCATTTCCAATACTCCAAAGCACGATTCCCGGATGATTGCGGTCACGATACAGCATTGTCTTTAAATCCCATTCATGACATGCATCAAAGTACATAGAATATCCATGACTTTCATGAGTATTTGAGCCAATTTCCTTTGCCTTCATCAATCTCCACTCATCGAATGCCTCGTCCATAACATAAAATCCAAGCTCATCACAAAGATCAAGAAGTGCTTCATCTGGCGGATTGTGTGAACAACGCACAGAATTAACGCCCATACATTTTAGCTTTTCGAGGCGACGTCTCCAAATTTCTGGCGGCACTGCAGCACCGACGCATCCTCCATCGTGATGCAGACAAACACCATTTAGCTTTACATGCTTTCCATTGATTAAAAATCCCTTCTTTGCATCAAATTCGATATTGCGAAATCCCACTTTATCAGTGCGCTCATCAATTATAGTGTCATTTTTCTTTAAAATGGTTGTCAGCTCATACAAATACGGTGTTTCGTGATCCCAAAGCACTGGATTTTCTACTTGAATAGAAAGTGACGTCTGCAATTGGCAAAGTGTCTTCGACACATCTTCATCCATTCCAGATAAAATAGCTGCATCCAAATCAGCTTCTGTCCAATCATTTTTCAGTGTAATATCCTTTTTTGCATTCTCTTCTCCATCCTGATCTTTTAATACAAATGTCAGACTTAATGAAGCGTCATCATCTTTCATACATTCTGATGTATGAAGCGTTGTGCTGATATTAAGATTTCCTTCATCTGTTGTCAAATACATTCCATAGCGAGCAATGTGAATTGGATGACGCTTTTCCAACCACACATCTCTTGTAATACCCGAACCAGAATACCATCGTGAACCTGGCTGCATGGAGTTATCCACACGAACAAGAATCTCATTTTCTCCTTCATGCACAAGTGCAGTGATATCCACCTCAAACGGGGTATAACCATATATATGACCGCCTGCATAGGTGCCGTTTACGAAGACGCTGCTCTTCATGTAAACGCCCTCAAAATACAAAATAATCTGTCTGTTTTTAATATCGTTCTCTGAAATGGTAATTGTTCTTTGATACCAGCCGATTCCAGCCTTCGCATAACCGCCAGATCCACATGTATCTGATTCTGGATCAAACGGATAGTCTGTACTCCAATCATGTGGCAGCGTTACAGCGCGAAATCCTTCAGATGGTGCTGTTTCATCTTTTTCATTTCTCTCATCCAGGCAGAATGTCCACCCAGTATGTAATCTATATTTTTCCATATTTCTAATCATGCCCTTTCTATTTTCCATGCTGCATTCGTGCAAGTTTTATTGCAACTTTTCCTGCTCTGCATCGTCGACAAGATCTAAACCTGACTATCAAGTAAACTGTTCTGTAAGCGTAATCGCCTCAATCCGACACGCTTTTTTATCATCCATTTTTGGCCATTCCTGCAGGTAGATATGATCTCCCTCATGCAGCGGATGAAGTACTGCTGTGATTTTTGTTGGGAAGTCAAAATATCCTAAACTAAAGAGTGCCCTCTGGCCTGTATAGAAATAATCGTTTACCTTTCTGCCATTTACAAAAAGTTCCATGCTTTCACATGCATAATCAAAGGAAAGAATACAATCATAGCCTTCCTTACGGTCATTTCTATTTTCCTTTGCATACTGCACGCTGATCTCATAGATCTTTTCGTCACCTTTTAATGTTTCTGGCTGACCGCAGCTGTTTACAAGCTCTCCAGAAAGTTCCTCTGGTGTCTTAGTAGACTGTACAAATGAAACACTTGTCTGTACATTTGCATTATTCTTTGCCTGGCTTCTCTTATAAACTGTAAGCTCGCCCTCGCCTGCAATCTCCTTAAAATCTGCCGGCAATACATCCTTTGAAAGCTTTGGGAATGTACGAATAATTGTCTCCTCACCGCCAACCACACGAAGAGCACCATTCTCTTCCCATACAAAATCATCTGACAATACAAGATATTCCTGCTGATCCCTTAATGTAACTCTTGCTGCTGACAATGCGTCTGCACGGCTAAGATGCAGAACCTTAGCAGGTGTGCCCTCCCATGTAAACTGCGGATCTTTATCACCGTAGAATACGTATACATCCTCGTCCTTGCATGACAGCTTGCATAGAGGTGTCGCAAGTGCACTCACCAAAACTGCATTTTTAAGCTTCATATTATATGGATAGAATGCGTACTCGCCGGACGCAATATCTGTTTTCGGGAAACGAACTGGCTCACCTTTTGTTTTTCCTTCAAGCACAACATCTTTATGATCATCCATTGTCAATCGTCTCTGATAGTTATTAACAAATACATAGCCATGTGTATCATCATGACGAACTGATACGCGAAGAGTATGTGTATCTCCCGGCTTAACAAAGTCTGGATCAATATCAGCTGGAAGAACAGCTAAATCAGCGCCAAAGTCCTGCAAAAAGTATGCAAGCAGACGAATTTCACGGTAATTGTCAGAGATCGTTCCATACTGACGAATTGGCGCATTAAAATCGTAGTTGATCTCTGGAAGATCATTTAAATATCCTGTCGCACGGCTCTCCTGAAGTGTGGAAAGCTTGCTATCTGGATTGCTGCCGCCATGATACATGTAGTAGCCTAGCAGTCCAACACCGCTTCCAAGCTTTGTAAGTGACATCGCACCAACATCATTTCCAGAAACAATAGGACGTCTGTGCTTTGTCACCTGTAAGCCACCGCCAAGCTCTGCTGTAAGATATGGAAAATCATCCTGATTGAATGTAACTGTATCGTCCACATGATGATCACTTGCAATAAGTGCATCGTTTCTGATATGACTAAATACATAATTTGTGTTTGGCTCAATCTCGGTAATGCGCTGATCCCAAGGTGCTTCGCAGTAGCCGCCCATTACAGGAAGAAGTCCTCCAGTCGCAGCACCTCCCCAGCCCGTTGCCGTGCAAAGCGGCAGATCAAAACCGATCTCTCGTGCCATTGCTGTAAGTGTGCGCATATGCTGCTCACCCTTTTCTCCATTATATCC